>NZ_JBHRUG010000009.1:182939-255575 GCF_042646605.1 Litchfieldella rifensis
ACGTGTCCACGTTGTGTCCACGGCATTTTGGGGCGTACTTGATTGCGTCCGCAAGGTGATCCGGGGACAGGTGGGCATACCGCATGGTCATGGTAATCGTCTGATGGCCAAGAATCTTTTGTAACGTCAGCACGTCGCCTCCGTTCATCATGAAATGGCTGGCGAAGGTGTGGCGTAGCACATGGGTACGTTGGCCCTTAGGAAGTCTGATGCCGGCTTCGATGATGGCTTCTGAGAACGGGTTGTAGCCGGTGGTTTGAAAGACTCTGCCCATCTTCCTGGGAGCATGCTTGGCCAGGGTCTGGTAGAGATCCTGGGGCAAAGGAATCGTGCGATTTCGGCCGTTTTTTGTACCCGTGAAAGTGACACGTCCATCACGCAGCATTTCAGCCCGGAGGTATTGCGCCTCACTCCAGCGAGCACCGGTTGCCAGGCATAGTCTGGTGATCAACAAGACGTCGGGGTTTCGTGACTTCTCCAGGACCTGGAACAGCCGGTCGATCTGGTCTTCAGTCAAATAGGAAAGCTCGGTTTCGTCCAAGCGTAGCGGCTGGATATTGGCAAAAGGGTTCTGGCCTTCCCACTCTCCAAGCTGAATCACCTTGTTGAAAACAGCCCGCAGATGGGCTTGGTCATGGTTGGCGGTGTTCGGGGTGATGCCTTCATCCAGGCGGCGTTGACGAGATTTTGCTGCATCCATGGGGGTGAGGGTCGAAGCAACGGGGTTGCCCATCTTCTCGGCCAATGCCTGGAGCTGTGACAGGCGTCGCTTGCCATCCTTGAGTGAGATGCCATGGAAGTCATACCAAATCTGGATAAGATCCAGGAGCCGGCGGCGGTCGCGTTTCTTGGGCATGTAGGGTTCGCCGGCAGCAGCCTTGCCACGTAGATAATCCTCAAAACGCTTGGCCTCGGCCTTGGTCTTGAAAGTCTTGCGCACCCGCCTACCGAACCGGCCATCTGGCCTGACATCGACACACCATCCCGTGGCGGTTTTCTTGATACCCATCAGGCGGCTTTCCCTATCAATCGTCGTTCGATGAGCTTTTGTTCGACCAACTGGCGGAAGCCGTGCTTATCGACGCCGCGACGCCGGTAGTACTCGGCGAGGTCATCCCACATCCCGGAGCGTTGCAGGTAGCGAATGGCTTCATGGGTGCGAAAGCCTTGTCGGGCATAGATCGAGATCAGATTGCCGAAGGCAAGGCAGACGTTCTTTTCATTGCCGAGGCCAGGGGCCTTACGCGCTCGTTTGTAGAGGAAGTGGGGTTCATGGGCATAGAAGCGGGGATCGTCGCGCAGCAGTTGCCAGGTGGGATCGATCAGGTCCCGGCTATGGTCGAGGCGGTAGGATTGCATGGCGGTGCGCCATAGGCCGGTCAGGTGGGGAATGGTATCGATGAAGCGCTGGAAGCCATGGCCATCGTCGAGGACTTCGCCGGTATCGACGTTGCAAGGAATGCCTTGGGCGAACTCACGCAGCACGGATTGATGGAAGCGCATTTCGATGCGCCACACGTCCTGATCGGGATCGTAGGAGGGGGAGAGAGGATCATTACCGGGGGCTTGCTGCCAGATGCCTTGCCAGAAATGCAGCTTGTCGCGTCGGTGAGCTTCACGCGTCTTGTTGTACAGGGCGCATTGCAAGGCCCCAGCGGTGCCAAACAGGTAGCTTTGGCCATAACCATACTGGGCGGCAACTTCGCCGCTGGTGATCTCGAGAGAGTCGATGCCGTGGAGCTTGGTCACGCGCTTGGAGCGTGTCACGAAACGGTCCATGAAGTCTTTGGGCGGTTGCCAGCCTTGGACGTCCAGGGCGAGGTGCACGGCGCATCCAGCAGGCTCGATGTTGGCCAGCATGTGCTTCGAGATCGTGTCCATGAAGTCCTGGCACTGCTGAGGGCTGCGTTCCTGGATGAAATGCGGGGAGAGCTCAATCTTGAGATGGGTACCGGGGTTCTCGACCTTCTGATGTCGGGCATAGAACAACACGATCACGCCCAGGTCATTGTTCTGCAGGCGGTAGCGAAAGCCGGAACTGGACGAGCCCGCGGCGACGATCCAGGTGGTGTCGAACAGCTCGATGGTGGCACCCCTGCCCTGGTTATAGGCTTCGATGATCTGGTCGAAGAGGGACAGGCAAGGCTTGCCGATGTAAAGCTGACGAACGGTGTCGACGCCGGCATTGAGCAGGCGGATACCTCCCAGCTCACGTTGGCCCTTGGGGCTGATGAAAATGGGCCCCTGGTCGTCGTGTTCGCCACGTGACAAGGATTCGACCGAATAGCGTTCCCATGCTTTCATTTTTTTCTAAACACCTATTGGCAGTTAGTGGCAAGTTTTCGGCAGCTTCGCTGTAACTCTGCGAGACGTGCTACAGGGAGGGTCTCCACGTAGAGTCGGTTGACTAGGCTGCGAGTCTGTCGAGTCGTTCGTGTCCTCATGGGCCCCCTACCTGTCGTTTCACCAAGTCGGACCCGGGCAGCGGTCGAGCAAGGTGCGTATCCCTGCGCTATGGCCGTGTATACGCGCGTGCGGTGCGCCTCAAGCCACTGGCGCACCTTCAACGCGCTCCTGACCCGGCCAGCTTGGGATGCACCTTCCTGGCAGCCCTTGACGTCCGCCTTTGGTGAACCGACACGGGGGCTTCCATTGCATCCACTTCCTTTTCGTCGTTCTGAAGGCAGCGTGTCCGACAGCAAGCGGTTTACCCAGGCCAGGGCACGAAAATCTGAAAGGCGGCGATCAGGGCGAAATGCAGCGGGTACCAGGCACGCCAGAGCCAGGGAGAAATGCGCGGTACGTTTGCTACTTGACGTAACAGACCGAGGTGAAGGGCCAGCACCGCCAGTGCAGCCGCCAGGGAAACCAGGGAGAACAGCCAAACGGTATTGAGGCGGTAAGCCACGATCAGCAGGCCCAGGGCGGCGGGGAGCTGCCAGACACCACGCGAAGCGAAGACCAGGGCAAAGGCGGGGACCAGGGCGACACCGAACAAGCCGTACTCGAGATAATCCCGAAGAGCGACAGCAAGAATGCCCAGGGGGAGAAGCATCGCAGGCCGAGGCAAGTAACCCGAGCTAAGCAATACGCCCGTCAGGGCCGCGCCCAGGGACAGGGTAAAGACCACATTGCCCACGCTGGAGGTGACGACAAGCGTATACGGCAACTGAGCCACCAAGGCGATCAGTAGCAAACGGTGGAGATAGGCCAGCGGGTCACGGATCGAGTGGACGAGGTGCCAGGCGATCATGGCCGCGAACAGGGGCAGGGCGATACGGCCCAACAACGTTGCCCAGGTCGCGAGTCCCCAGATGTCAGGCAAGGCAAAGCGAGCGATATGTTCGAGCGTCATGGCGCCCAGGGCGAGCCACTGGGCAAGCGAGATCCAATGATTACGCATCACGATGCCTCCCCGATCGTCGGCAGGACCGTGGCCTGAAGCAAGACATTGAGGTTGCGTTTCTCGGTCGAGGTCGACGTGGAGCGAAACAGGCCACCGACCAGGGGCAGCGATCCTAACCCCGGCACCGATGACACCGTTTCCGTAACGTCCTCACTCACCAGGCCACCCAGGAGCACGGTCTGGCCTGACAAGATCTGCACCGTGGTGGTGATGGATCGCTGATTGGTAATCACGTCGGAGGCTTCCACCGACGACGAGAGGCTATCGGCCTGCGTCAACACGTCCATGATCACTAGGCCGGAGGCGGTCACCACCGGCGACACTTCCAGGGAAACGCCCACATCCTGACGCTCGATGGTCTGGAAGGGATTCTCGATGTCCGCCGCCTGCCCGGTCACGCGCCCGGTGATGAAGGGCACGTTCTGGCCAACGCTGATCCGCCCCCGCTGCCCCGACAAGGTGATGACCTGCGGCGTAGACAAGACCGTGGCAGAGGAATCCCGGCGCAGTGCCTGGACGGCCAGGGCGAGAACATCACCATCGAAGATCCCGAACGATCCGCCCGCCACACTGAGCGATCGACCGAGCATGTTGGTATTGAAGCCTCCCGCGAGATCGGTACCGCTGTGAGCCCGCCCCAAGGCCACGCCGAGATCGAAGGTGTCCCCCTCGGACGTCTCATACATGACCGCCTTGATCAGTACCTGAGGGTGGGCGACGTCGAATTGCGGCAACAACTGGGCGAGATCGGCCAGCTGAGCGTCAGTGCCAGTCACGAGCAGAGCATTGGCCGCTGGGAGAACCTGAGGCACAACAGCGCCGGGCGATAGGCTGGACAGGTAGGCGGACACGACCGGCACCATGTCAGAAGCCCGGATATTGGCAAAAGCGAGCAAGGTAGTCGACAGCGGCTCAACAGGCAGCTTGGCAATGGCATCGACGAAATCCTCGGGACTCCCGACCACCACCGTCGAGGGATTGCCCGGCATGATCGTGTAGCCGTGCGAGTGCAGTACCCCTTCGAAGAACTCGGGTAGCTGTTCTGGCGTCACGTCAGGCGCGTATACCGTCAGCTCCCCTTCAACCGAGGGTGCCACGGCAAGGGGCTGGCCGGTCTGATCGGAGTACCAGGACACGAAATCGCGAATGTCGGCATCGATCAACTCGACCGGCATGGCCCAGGCCGGCGAGGCGACCAGGGACAACAGCAGGATACGCAGCAGACTAGCAGGTGAGCATGGCATAGGAGCCCCCTTGAGAAAGACGGAGACGGCAAGAATCGACCGCCTGGACGGTAAGCCCCTTGCGACGGAGCTCAGACGACGACACGACTTCCCCGGATTCGTCCTCGAGGCGATAACGGATGTCATCACCCAGGCGGGAATAGCCAACGATCCGCATCGCTTCATAGGCGGATAGATCGACGGGATCGGGAACCGCGCCCGGGGACTCGGATTCATCGCCCCCGGCAAACAACGACATCGAGATAGCGGCGCCCAGGACGAAACCGCCTAAGGCGAGAAAGGGTCGATTAAACCGCTTCCAATAAATCCGAGTCATACGCATGGCAAATACTCCATCATGTGGAACGCGCTTAAAACCGTGGGTATACCAGGGCGGCAACTGCGAATAAGTGCCGTGAAGGTAGTTATCGGAAAATGCTTGCTTAGTGTCATAGGCGGGATATAAAGAGCGCCCCGTATAAGTCCAGCGCTCGACAACAATTGCGTTCTGACTATCGCCGTATTTGACAATGCCAAGATGAACCTTCGGCATCGGGAACTTGCCACCCGCAAACATGGACCATAGCGCCCCAATAAACGGCAGGGTCAAACGATCCAGGCGACGGCAATACACGACATGCTCGGCGAGAGCCACACGCGCTTGCTTATCCATAATCGACAGATCCTGGATCAGGAATATGATATCCCAGCCCAGCTTTCGCGCATGCAAAAACCAGTTGATGACCGCCTGGCGTTCCTTATCCGCCCAGGAGCGACTATTGAACCAGGTGCCGCACTCATCCAGGACCAGAAGCCCGTTCTTATTTTCGTCATAGGAATCCGTGCCGGTGCCAATCGCCTCAAGATCGGCCAGGGCCGGCTTATCGGGGATACGATAGAAACGGGTTTGCGACGGCGTGGGGCCGATCAGTTTGTCGAGCTTAATATCAAGGTTCGTGGCCACTTTACAGCCCTGGCACAACTTGTCCTTGATCTTGCCGACAGCAACCAGGGTTTTTCCCGCCCCGAGTTTTCCGGTAACCACATAAACGGCCATAACGTCCCCTAGCGACCGTAGCCGCCAAATTGACCGCCCGTCATACGTTCCCAGTCGATCAGTTGTTTCTTCTGCTGGAAGATCCACATGGCGATTTTAGAGCCATAAATAGCGGCAACACAGGCTTCAAAGTTTGCAGGCTTGACCATCGCCATTCCTTGGGCCAGATCACCAGGCAAAGCAACCTCGATAGCGGAGAGAATTGCAGAGAACGTCGCCGCCAGAGCAACCAACAGCGCAATATAGAACGTCACCCAAGCGAGACTAGTCGCCAATCGGGCTGTCACATAAAGCGCATACTTCGCGACCAACCACTCGACAATCTTTAGAATAAAGGTCATCAGCGCACTAACCGCCGCCGCAAGAAGTGCAGGCATGATTATTTACTCCTTATAACAGGTGAAAAGAAAGTGTCAATAATGCTTACAGCAGTCCAGAAATACACTATCCAACCCAACCAGACACTAATTTTATTAAATGCCTCGCAAGAAATCTCGAAGGAGTAAGCCCCATTGCCAAACGACAAAGGCGAACAACCACCGCCCCCAGTTTGCGGCATAAATGCAGTAACTTCATCGGGAATACCCTTTTCCAGCTCATCAAACTGACTGTCTAAACCAGCGGTATAACCCTCACCGTCGCCATCCATACTCTGCAGGCTTTCGTCAATGTTCGAGTCCCCAATCAAGCCATCGGCATCGGGCAGGCCCTCGGTAAACGGCCCAATAATTCCATCAGTCGTTGACGTCTTACCCGAACACAGCCAGGCAGGCGCCCAGGGGGGACAACCATTACTGACATAGCCAGCACCCTGACCAGGATCGGTCGGCGCGGTGCCAGAATCCTTGACGGAGCCATCGGGGTTATACGTGGTCGAGGTACCATCAGGATCGGTGATGGTGAAAGACCCATCCCAATGATTCACACGGCTGGAACCATCGCCATAACTATCGCCCTGGGGCGCATCGGATCCGGAATAACAGTATGACGAGCCACCAAAGCTGACATTGGAATACGGACAATCGTTAGAGGGATTATCAGTCGGCGTGTAATTGCTCGAAACTTCGTCAGCCTCATCCGGTACCACAGGCGCCTCGGCCTCAACTTCCGTAGCGCCAGGCACCGCGCCGGTTGACGTGTACTGGGCCGACCAGTCGCCAGAGGGGGTTTCCAGCCAAACGCCATGCGTCTTGAACTCACAACCACCGTGATCCCACTCGAAGGAATAGGACGGCTGCGAAGGATCAGGATGAAACGGCAGCGAAACAAAATTAGAACCGCCCGAAGTCAACGCCTGGCACTCTTCATCAGGCGTTAAAGGAGTAACGTAATTACAAGCCCCCTCGCCGGTTTCTGTGCTATTCATCTGGCCAGTAGACGTTGACCCTTCTCCATATGCCAATTCACATTCGGCATCGGAATAAACCCGGTTATAAGCGACTTTTCCATCGGCCAAATAATGGTCAACAGGATCGGTATCACTAAAAACAAATCGCAAGCTATGCCTATATGCCGAAGGACATCCAAACCAACCAGTAGTGGTAGTCGCCGAATCGGAAATAAAAACATAAGTACGACCAGGAACTTGAGCAGCGGTATCAGCATAACTTGCCCAAGCCTTAGACTCCGCCTCTTCAGGACTTCCACCAGTCGTACACGACGACTGAGTAAACGTAGAGGTCTGCCAGGACGCATAAGACACCGATGGCAGAAAGAACAGAAGTGATAAAAAAAGAAATCTCATGTCAGCCCACCACCATGAAAAGGGGGCCACGAAGGCCCCCGACTGATTGGCCCAAGATGCGGGACCTCAAGACGCCCGGTTGGCGAACTTCTTGAACAGCTTGATACCGATCATGCCGGCCATGATGGCCGTGGCCACCGGCCAGGCGGCAGTGATCAGGCTTGCGGCCTGACTTTCCAGCTCCGAGATAGCGGTGACTCCGGGACTTGCCGTGGTGGCGAGAGCTACACCAGCAGAACCAGCAAAGAGACCGGTACCGGCGACGGACTTGACAGCAAACTGCTTACCGCGAGAGACGAGTGTTTTCATGTGGAAACTTCCGAAAAGCGCTTGAATGCAAGCATTGAGGTTCCCCACGCCCAACCCAGGGCGTAGGCACTGAAAAGAGAGCCAATGATTTCAACGGCGGTCATCGTTGGCCCCCCTTTATTGCGCCGAGCCCGAAACAGGTTACGAGCCCGATGCAATAAATCAGGAGCCACAGACGGTCGAATTGGTCAGCGTCCATGGCTTAAGGTCCTTACTTGGTGTCGGCTTTGGCGGCAGTGCTACTGCCGCTATTGCTGGAGACAGAGGGTTTACGAATGCCAATGGCGTGCATGGTCATCTTCCCCTGGGTGGTGCGCATCTCGGTGTCGATCTCGAAGTTGCAGGGCATGTGCGGGGCATGGGCCCGCAGTTGATCGAGGATTTCGTAGGGGGCCGAGATGGTCATGACTTCATGGCCAACGCGGTTCTCGTTGTTAGGATCGGCTTCGTTCATGAGGGTCAGCTTGGCCCCCTTGACGCCGTTATCCATGGAGTAGCGCATAGCGCCGAGAACGCGGGCTTGAATGGTGTTGATCATGAGGTGGTCCTTCCTTCGTTGGCTTGGGTGCTGGCAGCGTGGGCCAGGCAGTAGGCCGCGAGCACAGCTAGCTCTGTGGTGTCTGGTGACGATCCTTCCGTTACCAGGGTGAGGTATTCGGCCTGGCCGTAGAGAAGCGCGGCCTTGCCGTAGTCCCGGCCGTGGAGGCACCGGGAAGCCCGCTCCCTCAAAGCTCTAGGATCCGGGCAGGCGTGTCCCTGCCCTGCCACCCTGCCCATCGGTCGGCTTGCACGGCAGTCGACTCCGACCACCCCGTCAACCGCTCGTGCCTCGGGTATGACGGGGTGGCCGTCGCCGACTCGGGGAGCCGTGCGACCGATGGGCGACGGGTGACGGGCAGGCACAAACACTTTTAGGCCCCAGAGCCAGGTCGCTGGGTGGCGTCGGCCAGGCCGAGGGCGGTCAAGTCGCCGCGCTCCAGCCGGTCGAGGCCGTCGTGCATGATCAGTTCGCCCAAGGCGGAGGGCGTCAGCAGGTGGGTGCCGGCCTGGATGAGAAAACGGCTATGGTGTTGCTCGTCCAGGAACACGCGAACGGGGCGTTTCTTGCCGTTGGCGGTTGTGGTCATTGGGGTGTCCTCGCGGTGAGGGGGTGTGGATAAACCGCAGTGCCAAAAAAAGCGGCCCGTTCGGTCGTTGTGGATAAAGTGACGGGGAAGGAACGAACGACGTCACGGGCCAAAGCTTTGGGAACGCTGCGAGTGAAAGGGGGGACGGTGGCCGGTGTTTGCTGGGCGGTGTCTTCGCCATAGGTACGGCGTACCAGGGCCAGAGCGTCGTCCAGGGAGGCGAAACCGAAGGCGTAGATGCCTTGGCTGCCGGGGGCGGTGGAGCGCTCCAGGGGGACGCCACGCGGGGCGTCGAGCAGATCGGCGAAGAAGACCTCGAAGCTGCCGTCAAGGCGCTGGCTGATATAGCCGGCTTCGCGGCCATCGACTTGGAAGAAGCGGGCGGTGCCCAGGGAATCGGAGACAGTGCGGAAGGTGATCATGCCCAGTCCTCCGCTTGCAGGCACTGCGCATTGAGCAGGGCGACATTGATAAGGCGATAGCGACCGACCTTGATGGTGGGGAGGTAGCCGCGGCGGACGTGGCCGTAGATCACGCCTTCATCGAGGCCGGAGAGCTGCGAGAAGCGTTCGATGGTCATGGTTGGCACGGTGGCCGGGACCTGGGGCGCTTGGTTCTCTTCCATGTGTCATTCCCTGCACAATGTTGGTCTGTGGTAGTCTCAAAATCAGCAATCTTGATCATTGGGATGGGGTATCTTGATTGCCGGGCGGTGTACTCTTATACGAGGCCACCTTTATGCAAGTATACCCTTGGGCGAGTATATGGCAAGTGATTTAGCAAAAAGAATTCGCCTGATACGTGAGGCCGAGACATCGGGCAGAGCAGAGTTTTCGCAACTTATTGGAATATCTAAGAAAACTATCGAAGGCATGGAGCAAACAGGAAGGACACCCAAAGGTGAACTTCTAGAAGCGGTATGTAATACATGGCCGAAGTACACGCTATGGCTAATGACAGGCCAAGTGAACGAAGAGGCTGGCCAGATCAGCCCAGAAATAGAAAAGGCGCGTAAAGCGTTTAAGCCAACGGGAACGGCTACCGATTAGCCAGGAAGGTTGTGGATAACTGGTACCAGGGAGGAAGGGACTATGGAGGATGCCGCCAAGGAAGCATTCGGAGCGATGATTAGAATGGCAATACTTTTTGGAGCAATGAGTATTGCTTATATTATTTTTGAAAAGTGGTTGCTTAGTAAATTCAAAAGAAAAAATAGAAGAAAATAATGGCGTGGATGCTAATTGGCCAAGAAAATTGTGAATAACTAGTATGAACAGGGATGGAAGGAAATAAAAATGCAGGAAATGCAATACGTTCTAAACCAATTATTGGTACTTCAATTAATGACGATGGTAGTTGTTGTGGCCGTCGTTATTTTTTTATGTGGTGCTCCTATGTTTATGTGACGTCTAGATGTGACTGGTTTGAAGAAGATGTGAGAATAAGGAATGCAGAGAAGAGTTATAACTTGGCTAGAGCAGAACAAATTAGACTGGAATCATTGGCGCTCAATGATAGATTGGAGAAAGGCGGAATAGATACGAGAGAAAAAGAATTTTTCTAAAATAGAAAGGCTGGCTTATTTGCCAGCCTTATCATTGTGTTCAGAATTTCCAGTCAATCTATTGTGAGTGTCAAAATTAAACCCAGATACCGTTAAAATCTTGTCCCTAGGGATAGATATGCAGTCATAACTGTTGGCACTGCTAAGATCGAAGTCATATCTAGTGGTAAAAGATAATGTTTTGTCGTCGCCCCTATATCCAGAAACAACAGGTACAATTTGTATTGAAGTGGAAGCAACCCCTTCCTCATCAGGTTCCGGTATAATTTTCGGAAGCCCTATATAAAACTTTTCATTCTCGAGTGTAATCAGCGCATAGGTGATGACTCTAGGTTCCAAAACCTGGGTAATCTCATTTAGAGTTGCGCTTATTGACTCTTTTTCTTCATCGCTCATATCTTTGCGACGAATAGACTTAATTGCGTTATACACTTCTTCCCTTGAAGACTGTATATTGTCATTGTAAACGAGATCTTCTTTTGCCTTGTCAGCGATAACCATAAGCTGATATTCAACAGGAGACTTTTCAAAGAATATTCTTTCAATGGCGCGAGTCTTCTTTTTTGCCAAGAGGAATATTCTCGAAAGTATTACTAAGAATCTATTTTCACCATTGGCAATGATGCTTATTGAACCATATATTACCCAGGTCGTGAATATTGAAACGATAGATACAGATGCAACATCAACGCTAGTGCTTGATGAAGCCGAGTTGGATAGTCTGAATATGTGACTGTCTTCGATAATGGTGGAAGCAATGCTAAATATACTAGAAAATCCTAGTTTTGGTAGTGCAATGCCAAATATTACAAAAATAGCGCTGACGATTATAAATCCAAAGGTGGCCGCTCTTATATATAGCGACCAGCCATGATACAAGCTTATTTTTATCTTTTCTGACGGCCAGCATGATATATAAAGATACCCACATATCAAAATCGGAAATATAAGGAGGCCGATCAAAGGTTGTCCCTTTCCTTTTTGGAAGATTATTTACTTTTTGTTATTCTTAAAAAATATATCTATATTTCTTTTCTCTCTTTGGGAGGCCTTTTCATAACCGCTATATGTAGCAACCACAGTCGAGGTTCCAACTACGCGCACACCACTTTCTTGGCTAGCTTTCCTAGCAGCCTCTTTGGCCATGTCTTTAATAGCTTCCAAGTCAATGCGTTTAACTGTATCCGTAGTCATAGTAGCCACCTCTCCCATAGTCATTATCTATCATTCTTGTGATTGTGATAGGTAATTCAAATTTGACTGCGCTCCTTGCTTGCCATTTCTTGCACCTTTGCAGCTTGCGGAATATACCCGTCTCTAATGCATAGCACAAGTTGGGCAGTAAATGGTGTCGACTTTGTGACGACGGCAATAGAAAGATAGCCAGTTATTGGCATGCATTAGCTAGAATTCATAACTCCTTGATGCCAATGCGTCCACATTGTGGCTACGCTCGATACATACCAAGGCCATCGTAGGCAGGTATTTCACCACCTAACCATATGATTTATAGGCTAAAGGTTCGCACTGGCATGTATCAGCTTCGATTCAAAATCCGCCGCTGGAGACAGCGTGTCGGTTCGAGTCCGACCCCGGGCACCATTCCTTTCAAGTACTTAGCGTCTCTTCCTCACTCTCGATTCCTTCCGATTTTTCTAGCGTGTCTACGTTGTGTCTACGGCAGGGCGTACTTGATTGCGTCGTCCGCGAGGTGAGCTGTCACTCCCGGTCCGTTTTCCGGGTCCACCGGATCACCCCACCCAGAATGATCAGTACCAGCCCGACAAAGCCGAAGGGGCTGATGCTCTGCCACCCATAGATGAGCAACGCGACGCCGATGACCTGAAGGATCAGCGCGAATGTCCTGACGTTCATATTTCGCTTCCTGCCTGCATATGTCGTACCAGTGTAACCGCATGCCTGAAGGGCTTGCATGGCCGCGCAAAGGGAAGGAGACGTTTGTTGGCGCGGTGCGCACCATTGAGCTGGTTCAGATGGGGATGGGAAATATCCGACAAGCGATGTAGGAGATCTCCTACAGAACATGTTGGCAATGGCTCACAACATGGTGATGTCATGATGACTAGAGTGATAATCAGTTCCTCGAGTCGTGTTCCCTGCTTTTTTCCGGCCACCCCGCTTAGTGGCCGGCTTTTTGTTGTCTTTTTCCGGCTGGCGATGCAGCGGATTGGCGTGACACGTCATTTATGCTTATCTGAGACGTGAAGGGTTCGGGGAGCCGTCACGCCATGCCGAGAAGCAAGAGCAAGCGTCAGAAGCCACCTATCACTCCGCGCAGGTTCCCGTCTTCCAGGCACCGATCGCGTTCGTTCAGGCCTCGCAGGCTGGTGCGCGGGGTGGTGATCGCGCTGGCCATCCTGTTGGTGCCGGTGACCTGGCTCATCATGGAAGTTCGCAGCACGCAGATGCTGACCGATCTGGATATCATCGGCAGCGGTGAGCCGGTGGTGGTGCAGATCCATGAGCCTGGGTTCGAGGATAGCGAGCGCTTGCGCCGCGATATCGATGCGGCCCGCAGCCGGATGAGCGGCGAGTTGGCATTTCGGGTGGTCAACATTGATACTTCCCGGGGAGCTCGCTTCGCCTACGAGTATGGCGTGTCGCCGGCGACCGTGATGTTGTTCGACGCTCGAGGCGAGGTAGCGCGAGTGATCGAAGGGGGAGGGAGCGCCGAGGACCTGGAGGCTACCTTCACCGCTCATCTGAGAGGCGCCAAGTAGCGCCAGGGTGTCGCTGCGGGCTGCCGGTGCGGTCATGGGGCTGTTTTCGTGGGTCGATTCGTTTGGAGTCTTCAGGGAGGAGTACATGCCCTTTTCACTGTGGCTGTCGTTGGCAGCGGTATGCGCCATGGGGGCCATGTCGCCGGGACCGAGTCTGGCCCTGGTATTGCGCCATACCCTGGGAGGCGGGCGCTTGCCGGGCGTGGCGGCGGCGCTGTCCCACGCCTTGGGCGTGGGCCTTTATGCCCTGCTCACCGTGTGGGGGCTGGGGGCGCTGATCGCACGCCAGCCACTGCTGTTCCAGTTCATCACCTGGGTGGGGGCGGCCTATCTGGCATGGCTGGGCATCAAGGCGTTGCGTGCCGGGCGCGTGGCCACATGGCAAGCCTCGGGGGTGATCACGAGCCGTGCTCAGGCGGCCCGCGAGGGCATGCTGGTGGCTCTGGGCAACCCCAAGTTGATCCTGTTCTTCGTCGCATTGCTCAGTCAGTTCGTCAGCCCCGAGATGAGCCTGGCGGCCAAGACGCTGATCGTCGCCACCGCGATGGTGATCGATGGTGGCTGGTATGTACTGGTGGCCATGGCGTTGTCGCATTCGTCGGTATTGCCCTGGTTGCAGGCTCGTGCTCACTGGATCAATCGCCTTACCGGCGTGCTGTTGCTGGGATTGGCCCTACGGGTGGTGCTGGGACCACTCGGGTAATGATGCTTTACCTCCTGCCGGGACAAGATTCTCACTCGAATGTCTGATTGGTGTTACACTTGATTACATATCCCGCTCCGGTACCCAGCGAGGGACAGGATGCCTGCAGACACCCAGCCATTGGCGGCCATACTGGATGACGACCCGGATGTCGCCGTCATGCTCTCGCTGCAATTGCGTGTACTGGGCATGGAAGCCTGCTGTTACCGTGAGCAAGCGCCGCTTCTGGCCGAGTTGCCCTATCGCCGTCCGCGTATGGTGATACTGGCCCTGGAGTTCGGTCAGGTCGATGGCATTGCCGTGCTGCGCCGACTGGCCGAGCTGGAGTATCGGGGTGTCGTGCTCTTGCTCAGTGGCGTCGAGCGCAAGATTGTGCGTATCGCCGAGCGTGTCGGTCGTGCCTTGGGACTGACCATTCTCGATTCCTTGAGCAAGCCCTATCGGCTGGCCGATCTGCGCCGGCGCCTTGACGGGATCAGGCCTCGTGTCCAGGGCGGTGGCGAATCCCGTGTCGATGCGATACGCAGTCCCGACGAGATCGAGCTGGCGCTGGCGCATGACGAATTCATCGTGCATTACCAGCCGCAGTACGAACTGGCCAATCGTCGTCTGAGCGGGGTCGAGACCCTGGTGCGTTGGCAGCATCCCGGTGCCGGTCTGCTCTATCCGGGCCAGTTCCTGCACTTGATGGCCCCCGAACAGTGCCAGGCGATGACGCGGCACTTGGTGGCACTGGCCATGCGGGACGCCGCTCGCTGGAGCGAGGCGGGGCTGCAACTGTCGGTCTCGGTCAACGTGACCCCGGCCGAATTGATGAATGTCGAGCTACTGTCGCTGATGGGACAGTGGCGGCGGTCGCTGGCCCAGCGCTCGCCGCTGGTGCTGGAAATCACCGAGACCGGGAGCATGGACAACGACCTGTTGGGCAGTGAGGTGGCCGCACGTCTGCACCTGCTGGGTCTGGAAGTCTCGGTGGATGACTTCGGCATCGGCTTCTCGTCGTTATCGCGCCTGCAGTTGCTGCCGATCAGCGAATTGAAGCTGGACAGGAGCTTCGTGCGCCACCTGCATGAGGACGTTCAGGATGCCGCCATCGTCGAGGCGGTGGCCCTGCTGGGGCAGCGCCTGGGTATCCGCGTGGTCGCCGAAGGCGTGGAATCCCTGGAAAGCCTGGAGCCATTGCAGCGCCTGGGCTGTACCCACGTCCAGGGATTCGCCCTGGCTCGACCGATGCCGGCCGAGGCCATCCTGGCCTTGGCGTGCGGCCTGTCAGGGCGGCGGGCTCAGTCGTGATGATGGGCGTCGGCGGCCTCGCTGCCATCGCTGGCCTCTTGGACCCAGACTTCGACCTCGATCTCTCCACGTTCTGCGAATTCCAGGGTCAGCGGGAAGGAGTCGCCTACCCGTAGCGCCTCTTGGAGACCGAGCAGCATCAGGTGGGAACCGCCACCGGGGCGCATGGTCAGGGTGTCGCCGGGCTCGATACGGATTTCATCGAGCTTGCGCATCCGCATATTGCCGTCGTCCATCGACATGTCGTGCATCTCCACCGCACGGCTGACCGGGCTGCTGGTGCCTACCAGCGTCGCGGCGCCGTCGCCTTCCACCGTGATGTCCAGATAGGCGGCGCCATTGGGAGCGCCCGGCGGGGTCGGCGTGGCGAAAGGATGGGCGATGCGTAGGTCCTCGAAGCGGACGTCGTGGGCCAGGGCGAAGGCCGGCAGCATCAGGGTGGCGGCGAACAGGGCGGACCAATGGGCGCGGCGTACGGGCATGCGATCTTCCTTGTCGTGATTCATGGGCGTATAGCGTAGAGGCTATTCGTCAACTGCCAAGTTACCATTTGTCGCATCCCGAGGGCCCCGCTGCCACGGGCCTCAAGGCAGGATCCGGCCCAGGATCTCGTCGAGAGGGGCATCAGTGGGCAGTACCCCGTAGGCGGGGCTGGCCACCGCGCCGAGCCGTGTGCGGCAGAAGGTCTCGGCCACTGCCGGGGGCGCATGGCGCAGCAGGATCGATGCCTGCAGACACTGGGCCAGGCCTTGGGTCAGCCAGCGGGCGCGGGGTTCCAGCGTGCTCGGGTCGCTCGTCAGGGCCTGCTCCAGCCCGTCGACGGCATGGTCGTAGTCGCGGCTGGTGCCACGCGCTTCGGCCAACTCGGTGCGCAGCGCCTCGATGCTCTCAGGATGGCGGGCCAGCACGCGCAGCACGTCCAGGCAGATCACGTTGCCCGAACCCTCCCAGATCGAGTTCACCGGGGCTTCGCGATAGAGCCGCGCCAGCGGCGTTTCCTCGACATAGCCGATGCCACCCAGGCATTCCATGGCCTCGGCCATGAAACCCGGTCCGCGGCGATTGTGCCAGTACTTGGCCAGCGCCGGTGCCAGTCGGGCCAGGGCCCGCTCGTGCTCGCTGCCGGGGCTGTCGAAAGCCCGTGCCGTGCGCATCACCAACGCCAGGCTGGCTTCGGCCTCCAAGGCCAGGTCGGCGATCACCGCACGCATCAGTGGCTGGTCGGCAAGCGTCTTGCCGAAGGCCTGGCGGCCACGTACATGCTTCCATGCCTCGACCAGGGCCTGACGCATCATGCCGGCCGGTGCGGTGGCGGCATCCAGGCGGGTCTGCTGGACCATCTCGAGGATGGTCGCGATGCCGCGCCCCGGCTCGCCGATGGCTTGCGCCCACGCCCCGCGGTATTCGATCTCGGCCGAGGCATTGGCGCGATTGCCGCACTTGTCCTTGAGGCGCTGCAGTTCGATGGCATTGCGCTCGTCATCGGGAGTGAAACGCGGGACCAGGAAGCAGCCCAGTCCTTCGTCGGTCTGGGCCAGGGTCAGGAAGGCGTCGGACATCGGCGCGCTGCAGAACCACTTGTGGCCGGTCAGGCGAAAGTCGTCTCCCTCGGCCACGGCACGCGTGGTATTGGTACGCACATCGCTGCCGCCCTGTTTCTCGGTCATGGCCATGCCCAGGGTCACCGCGGGCTTGTCCCAGGCGGGCACGGCGCGACCGTCATAGTCCCAGGCCAGCAGGCGGGGTGCCCATTGGGCGTGGACCTCGGATTGATGGCGCAAGGCCGGCATGGCGGCATGGGTCATGGTCACCGGACAGCAGAAACCGGGTTCGGCCTGGGTCAGCAGGTACATGGCGCCGATATGTGCCTGGTGGCCACCGCGGGATTCCTCCTGCCAGGCCACGGCATGCCAGCCGTGATCGCAGGCCAGGTGCATCAACTCGTGGTAGGCCGGGTGATAGACGACTTCGTCGAGGCGCCGGCCGTGACGGTCGAACAGTCGAAGTTCCGGTGGGTGACGATTGGCGGCCTCGCCCAGTGCCTGTACACGGCGGCTGCCGACATCCACGCCGAGCGGGGCCAGGCGGCGAGCGACCCAGTCCGGGGCCTCGCGGGCCAAGGCTTCCTGTAACGGTCGGTCGAGGGCGAAGATGTCGCTATCGCTCTCCGGCATGGGCTGATTGACGACCTCATGGGTAGCGAGCCGGGTACGAGGCGCTGCATCGGCCATGGTCGAACTCCACGAAGAGGGGGACTGAAAGGAGCATGGTCGCCGACTGCCACGGGGTCAACGCCTGCGACACGAGTTCGGTGGCTGGCTCTGATGGCAAGGACTGGTTAGGCTAGAGGCTTGTAGCAGGAGAATCTTCTAATGAGCGCCGAGTTTTCCGCAGTAGCCGAGTTGATGCCCTTGATTGCCGATGAGCGCATCCAGTTGGTGGATGCGCACAACCGTCCCTGCGGAAGTGCCCTGCGGGCCCAGATGCGGCGTTTTCAGTTATGGCATCGGGCCACCTATGTGGTGGTCAGGAATCGGCATGGCGAGCTCTGTGTCCAGCGGCGCACCCTGACCAAGGAGGTCTTTCCCGGTGGTGTCGACCTGGCCGCGGGAGGCGTGGTGGGGGCCGGTGAAGCGGTGCATGTCGCGGCACGCCGTGAACTGGCCGAGGAACTCGGCATCACCGGCGTGCCACTGCGGTTCTGCCTCGATTTTCGCTATGCCGAGGGTGGTCACCACATCTACGGCAGCGCCTTTCTGGTCGAGTATAGCGGCGCACTGCGGCTGCAGCCGGAGGAAGTCGCCCAGGCCATATGGCTACCGCTCGACGAGGCACTGGCCCACCCGCAGGCAACGCCGGATACGCATCTGGCCCTGACGCGCCTGGTCGAGGGCGGCTGGCTGGAACGCGGGTCATGAACCTCGGAGGGACGATAGCTAGCGCTGCGGCCCAAGTCGTGGCATCGTAAATATCCAACGCCAGGCGATACTTCCGGTCATGCAGATCTATGATTTCGACTGCTCGACCCACAGCGGCGAGCCCTTCAATCTCCGCGCCCTGCGCGGTCAGGTACTGCTGGTGGTCAATGTGGCCAGCCAGTGCGGTTTCACGCCCCAGCTCAAGGAGTTGGAGGATCTCTATCGGCGTTATCGCGATCAGGGCTTTACCGTGCTGGGGTTTCCCTGCAACCAGTTCGCGCGTCAGTCGCCGGAGTCGGCCACGGCGTTCTGCACTTTCAGCGAACGCGAATACGGTGTCACCTTCCCGCTGATGGAGAAGGTCAAGGTCAACGGCGCCGAGGCCCATCCGCTGTTCGTGGAGTTGCGACGCCAGGCTCCGGGGGTGTTGGGCAGTACCTTGATCAAGTGGAATTTCACCAAGTTCCTGGTCGGACGCAACGGTCGGGTGATTCGTCGCTTCGGTCCCCGCGATGGGGCTGAAGAGATTCGCCCTGACCTGGAAGCGGCGCTGGAGGTGCCCTTTTCCGTCTGATGCGATCAGCGGGAGATTTCGCCTCGCTCGACCATGACCCTGGCCATCAGCTCATTCCAGCGATGGCGGGTCATCATGGTGGTCAGGCCGGAAAATAGCGCCCAGGTCTTGCGGCGCCACCCATGGAGACGACGGTTGTGCGCGACCAGTTGACGCAACAGCTTGTCGTTGTCGAAGGCGCGCCATTCCCCAGCCACCGACATCTGCTGGCGCGACAACACCGGTGCCAGTTCCAGGCGAAAGATCCACTCGAGCTGGTTCAGGGTCAGGTCATGGCGCTGGATCACTTCGACCATGTGGGCATAGTCGGTTTCCCGGGGCTCACGCTCGAGCCACAGTGGGGCCAAGGTCAGCCACAATTCTGCGCGCTCGTCGACCAGGGTCTGAACGTCCATCTGGAATCTCCAGCCGTCATACGGCATATGGGGTCGGTCGGAATGGATACCGCCAATGGTCCAGCATGTCGGCATTCCGCTCAAGGGCGGACAGGGTATCCGCGAGCCGTTAGAATGTCTGCATCAACAATTGACTCGTGCTCGGTCGTCACTGCCTGGCGCCGAGCGTGTCCTGTCCATGGAATGTCGAGGTCTGTCGTGATCATCAAACCCAAGGTCCGCGGTTTCATCTGCACTACCACCCATCCCGTCGGTTGCGAGAAGAACGTGCTCGAACAGATCGAGGCAACCCGTGCTCGCGGTCTGGACAAGACGCAGGGCCCCAGGAAGGTGCTGGTGATCGGGGCCTCCAGCGGCTATGGCCTGGCGGCGCGTGTCACCGCGGCCTTCGGCTATGGCGCCGATACCCTGGGGGTGTTCTTCGAAAAGCCGGGCGCCGAGAAGAAGCCCGGTACCGCCGGCTGGTACAACAGCGCGGCGTTCGACAAGTTCGCCAAGGCCGAGGGGTTATACAGCAAGTCAATCAACGGCGATGCCTTCTCGCATGAGGCCCGCGCCAAGGCCATCGAGCTGATCAAGCAGGATCTCGGCCAGGTCGACCTGGTGGTCTACTCGCTGGCCTCACCGGTGCGCAAGCTGCCCGACAGTGGCGAGCTGAAGCGCTCGGCGCTCAAGCCGATCGGCGAGACCTATCGGGCCACCGCCATCGATACCAACAAGGACACCATCATCGAGGCCGAGGTCGAGCCGGCCACCCAGCAGGAGATCGACGATACCATCGCCGTGATGGGGGGCGAGGACTGGGAACTGTGGATCGATGCGCTGGACGAGGCCGGGGTACTGGCCCCCGGGGCCAAGTCGGTGGCTTTCAGCTACATCGGTACCGAGATCACCTGGCCGATCTACTGGCATGGTGCCCTGGGCAAGGCCAAGGAAGACCTCGACCGCGCCGCCGGCGAGATCGATGCCAAGCTCAAGGCCAGCGGCGGCAGTGCCAATGTGGCGGTGCTCAAGTCGGTGGTCACCCAGGCCAGCGCCGCGATCCCGGTGATGCCGCTGTACATCGCCATGGTCTACAGGGTGATGAAGGAGCAGGGGTTGCACGAAGGCACCATCGACCAGTTGAACCGCCTATTCGGCGAGCGACTCTACAGTGGCCAGCCCCCGGAAACCGATGAGGCTGGTCGTCTGCGGCTGGACGACTGGGAACTGCGCGTTGACGTCCAGCAAGCCTGCAAGGACTTGTGGCCTCAGGTCACCAGCGACAACCTGTTCGCCATCACCGACTATGCTGGATACAAGCACGAGTTCCTGAAGCTGTTCGGCTTCGAGCGCGAGGATGTCGACTATGATGCCGATGTGGACCCCGTGGTGGAATTCGATGTCATAACCTTGTAGTGAGCAGCGACGCTCAGTCATGGGCACGCCGGGAGGTGACGATGGACAGCAAGAGCCGGGAAGAAGAAAAACGGCACATGATGGATTCACGGATGCCGGAAGATTACGAGCATCCCGAGCCGGACGAGGAGCAGCCCGAGGCCAGGAATCCTCCCTCCCACCTACATCGGATCCTGCCGATCGTGATCGTACTGGTGCTCGTGGCCGGCCTGATCTTTCACTACCTGGGCCGCACCTGAGACCGTTCATCCTCTGATGCCGGGCCATGCAAGTGGCCCGGCTTTCATATTCGGGCCGCCACTTTCACCGTTGTCCTGGCACGGCTGCCCAATGCTTTCGTTTGCGGGCCTTTTGGTTAAGATATCCGCTTATTCATGGACAAGCGTGCCGCCGAGATGCCTGACTTCGCCTCCGCGATCCCGGTCGATGGCACCCCACGCCAAGTGGGGTTCGTACTGTTGCCCGGGTTTTCGCTGTTGGCCCAGGCGTGTGCCTTGGAACCGCTGGCCATCGCCAATCACCTCGGCGGGAGGCGCTTGTATACGCCATCCACCTTCGGCCTCGATGGCCGCAGCGTGCGAAGCGCTGCCGAGTTGTCGCTGGCACCCGAGACCCCCATCGGCGAGGAGGGTCGGGAGCTGGACATGCTATTGGTCTGTGCACCGTCCCCGCTGCCGGCGATCGACCAGAGTGGGCTTGGCCAGTGGTTGAAGCGCCTGGCCGGCCGTGGCGTGGCCCTGGGTGGCATCGCCGGCGGGGCCGAAGTGCTGGCGCGGGCCGGGGTGCTGGATGGCTACCGCGCGACCCTGCCCTGGCAGCGCTTCGATGCCGTGGCACGCGACTACCCGCGGATCAATCTTTCGCACCAGCTGTTCGAGATCGACCGCGACCGGCTGACCTGTGGTGGCGGCACCGCGGCCATGGACATGGTGATGACGCTGATCGGCATGCACCACGGCCAGCGCCTGGCCGAGCGGGTCTCCGAGCACTTCGTCTGCGAACGCATCCGCATGGCCGACGAACCCCAGCACGTGCCGCTGCGCTCGCGCCTGGGCCATGCGCCGCAGAGCCTGATCGATGCCGTGGTGTTGATGGAAGCCAATATCGAGGAACCGCTGACCACCCATGAGCTGGCCGAGCACCTGGGCATTTCGCGCCGTCAGCTCGAGCGGTTGTTCAAGAAGTACCTGCAGGCGGTGCCTAGCCGCTACTACCTCGACCTGCGCCTGCAGCAGGCGCGCAAGCTGCTGCGCGAGAGCGACCAGCCGGTCGGTGACATCGCGCTGCTGACCGGTTTTTCCTCCGGTGCGCACTTCTCCACCGCCTACCGCAACCATTTCGGCATGACACCGCGGGAAGAGCGGCTGATTTGAGGTGTCGGGCCCAGGCGATTTGGCCGAAATTGTCCGATGATGAGCCGTGGCGCGCCTCGGTGTGCGACGATGCAGCCTTTATCCTGGCGACTCCTTCCCTTGTTCGGAGACCGTCCTCATGCGTACCGCACTGCTGCTAGTCGATGTTCAGGCATCCTTTCCTGCTCGTGACTACTGGGATGAGAGGCTGGCCATGCCTTGGCGTGAGCACCAGCGCACATTGCTCGATGCTGCCGGCGCAGCGGATATTCCAGTGGTTCGTATTCTCCACGAAGCGCCGGGGAGCGATGGTCCGTTCGATCCCGCTCATGGCCTGGTTCGTCCATTGGCAGGCTTCGAGGACGCTTGTCACGTGACCTTCCACAAGCGTGCGCACAACGCCTTTACCGATACGGCGCTGGAAGACTGGCTGCGTGAGCACGGCATCGAAAAGCTGGCCATCAGTGGCATTCGTACCGAACAATGCTGCGAGACCACGACTCGTGTTGCTGCCGATCTCGGTTTCGGGGTCGATTTCGTCAGTGAAGCGACGCTGACCTTCCCCATGACTCGCCACGGCCGGACCTGGCCCGCCGAGGAGATTCGCGCGCGGACCGAACTGGTGCTGGAAGAGCGCTTCGCACGTATTGTCGATGTGGCCACGCTGGCTGGGGAATGGCGTCGCGATGCCGTTTGAACCCGCTGAGCCGATGCTGAAGATCGGTGTGTTGATGCTACCCGGTCAGGTGCCACTGGACCTGATCGGGCCGCTGCAGGTGCTGCAGAGCGCTGAGCGTATCGCCGGTGGACTGTCGATACGCTATTTCGGTCCGAGCCCCTCCCTCGACTGGCTGGGGCCGCTGGTGCTGTCGGGTATCGAGCCGTTGCCGCGGCCGCTGGGTCGGCTCGACCTGCTGCTGGTGCCCGGACAATATCGTAGCGGCATTGATCCGTTGTTACAGCGCGCCTGCGCCGAATGGCTGCGTGAACAGGCAGCCTGCGCCGAGACCGTCATGAGTGTCTGCTCGGGAACGCTGTTGCTGGCCGAGGCCGGTTTGCTTGGCGGACGACGCTGCACGACCCATCACACCTTGCAGGAGCGACTGACCGAGCTGGCGCCCACGGCTCATGTGCAAGGTGACTGTATCTTCATCGAGGACGGCCCCTACCTGACCAGTGCCGGCATCTCCACTGGCATCGACACCATGCTGCACTGGTTGACACGTCGCTGTGGTCATCGAGTGGCGCTGTCGGTGGCCCGCGAGATGGTCCTGTACCTTCGCCGCAGCGGTCATGAGCCGCAACTGGGCATCTGGCTGGAGGGCCGCAACCATGTCGATGCGCGTATCCATCGCTTGCAGGATGCGCTGGGCTCACGTTTGAAGCACCCTTGGTCGCTGCCGGCGATGGCAGCCGAAGCGGCGATGAGTGAGCGACACCTGCGCCGCCGCTTCAAGTCACTGACGGGGATGGCGCTGGGCGAATACGTGACCCGGCTGCGGCTGCAACTGGCTCGACAGCTGATGAGCGAAACCGACTGGAGCCTGGCGCGAATTGCCGAGGAGGTGGGGATGGGAGAGGATCGCCAGTTGCGGCGTGCCTGGCAGCGCTTCGAGCCTGGATCGCCACAGGCCTGGCGGCGAGCCCATTGTGGGTTAAATGCCCCGAACGGCTTGTCAACGTCAGGTTCGGTTCCGGGACGGCGCTGATTTTCTCGCCAGCAGCGCGCGGAACAGCGAGCCCATCATCACCGGCTCGTTGCGCTCGATGACGAAGCCGGCACCGCTCAGCAGCGGCCCTGCCTGGCGGGTGATATCGGTAGCGATGGCGGTGGTCAGCAGGTTGAGTGCACGCCGCCCCCACCCCGTGCGACGGTCATCTGGCTGAAACTTGTCCATCACGCACAATTGACCGTCATCGACGAGCACGCGATGCGCTTCGGCCAGCCCCAGCTCGGGGCGTGGCATCACTGACACGATCAAGTGCATGATCACCACATCGAAGTGGTCGTCGGGATAGTCGAGGCACTCGGCGTCCATCACCCGGGCGGTGGCATCGAAACCGAGACCATCGGCTCGGTCGCGGAAACGTCTGACCATGGCCGGAGCGAGGTCGATGCCGTGCAGTTCGATATCGCGTGGCATATAGGGCAGGTCGAGTCCGGTACCGACGCCGACGATCAACACCCGCTGCCCCGCATGCCAGTCCACCGCCCCGAGTGAGCGACGCCGCGCTCGACGAAGGGGGCGATCGGCGACGAGGTCGTAGCCCGGAGCATAGAGGGTATAGCGCAGGCGATTCCACGTCGTGGTGTTGAGCATGAAGCCATCTCCCGTGAGCGCCGGTGACGCTCCAATAGCACCACAGTATCGGTCCGGGAGATGACATTGCCACGCTTTTCTAGAGAGGCTCACGCCATGGTATCGACGACGCCGCCCTCGACACGCAGCGCGGCGCCGGCACTCGCTAGCCCCTGGGCGATGGAAAAACCAATGCCGGCGGTGGATCCTGTGACGATAGCGTGCTTGCCGGATAGGTCGATACGCATGGGAACACTCCTGCTGCCTTGGCGGTTTTCCGGCATCGTCATGCCGGGATCAAATGACAAGCCTGCTAACGAGATGGGGCGAACGACGATAAACTCAAGTCGTTTTTTCCATAAAGTTCTTGATCACTTTTCTATACAGCCCTCAGCCGCTTTTCATAATTCGTCGTCCCATTGCTGAAAGCCCGGCTTGACGTTGGCCCCTATACTCGGTTGATCAGCCGACCCCACCGGATGGAGAGGAATATGACCCATACCCCGATTCGCAGCGATTTCGATCAGTACATGACGCCCAACTATGCCCCGCAGAAGGTGATTCCGGTTCGCGGTGAGGGCAGCCGACTGTGGGACCAGGAAGGGCGCGAGTATATCGACTTCGCCGGCGGTATCGCCGTCAATGCCCTGGGTCATTGTCATCCGGTGCTGGTCGATGCCCTGAAGGAGCAGGCCGACAAGCTGTGGCATCTGTCCAATGTCTATACCAACGAACCCGCCCTGAGGCTCGCCAAGTCGCTGGTCGAACGCACCTTCGCCGACAAGGTGTTCATGTGCTCCTCGGGCGGCGAAGCCAATGAAGCGGCGCTCAAGCTCGCGCGCCGCTATGCCCACGATCACCACGGTGAGCACAAGGACAAGATCATCTCCTTCCGCCAGTCCTTCCACGGGCGGACGTTCTTCACCGTGAGCGTCGGCGGGCAGCCCAAGTACTCTCAAGGGTTCGGCCCGGTGCCGGGCGGTATCCTGCACGCCGAGTTCAACGATCTCGACAGCGTGCGTGAACTGGTCGGCGACGACACCTGCGCGATCATGGTCGAGCCGATGCAGGGCGAGGGCGGCATCGTGCCGGCCACCCCCGAGTTCCTCGAGGGGCTGCGCGAGCTGTGCGACAAGCACCAGGCGCTGTTGATCTTCGACGAGGTTCAGACCGGCGTGGGCCGCAGCGGCAAGCTCTATGCCTATATGCACTATGGGGTGACCCCGGACATCCTGACCAGCGCCAAGTCGCTGGGCGGCGGCTTCCCGGTCGGCGCCATGCTGACCACCGACAGGGTGGCACCGTCGCTGGCCATCGGCACCCACGGCTCCACCTATGGCGGCAATGCCCTGGCCTCGGCCGTGGCCCTGGCCGCCGTGACGCATATCGATACCCCCGAGGTGCTCGAAGGCGTGCAGAAGCGCCACGAGCTGTTCCGCGAGCACCTGGAAGCCATCAATCGCAAGCATGGCGTGTTCCAGGAGATCCGCGGCATGGGGCTGCTGATCGGCGCCCAGATGTCGCCTGCGTACGAAGGCCGGGCCAAGGACATCCTGCCGCTGGCCATCGCGGAAGGCCTGATGGCGCTGATTGCCGGGCCGAATGTGCTGCGCATGGCGCCGTCGCTGGTGATCCCCGAAGCCGACATCCATGAAGGCATGGCTCGCCTCGAGCGTGCCATCGACAAGCTCGTCGCCCAGGCATGAGCGCGTCCATGAACGAGGGCTCCCAGGAACCGACAACGAGAGGGCACGCCATGCTGGTCGTTCGTCCCGCCAGGCCGGCGGATCTGCCGGCCCTGGAGCGCCTGGCCACCACCGCCACCCCGCGCCTGACCAACCTGCCGGCGCATCGCGACCGTCTCGAGGAGCGCATCACGCGCTCCCAGCGCTCCTTCAGCCGCGAGATCGATTTTCCTGGCGACGAGCACTACACCTTCGTGCTCGAGGATCGCGAACGCAACGAGGTAGTGGGAACCGCCACCATCCGCGCCCAGGCCGGCGCCCAGGACGCGTACTATACCTATCGTCAGGAAACGCTGATCCACGCTTCGCAGCAGCTCAACGTGCGCCGCGAGGTGCAGACCCTGTCGCTGTCGCACGAGGTGTCCGAGGCGACGCTGCTGTGCGCGCTGTCGTTGAACGACCGCTACAAGGGCACCAGCGCCGAGAGCCTGCTGCGCCGTTCACGACTGATGTTCATCGCCCAGTATCCCGAGCGCTTTGCGGAGATCCTGGCGGTGGCCTTCCCGGGGTATCTCGACAGCGAGGGAGAGTCGCCGTTCTGGAACAGCGTGGGGAGGCACTTCTTCGTACGCGGCTATCAGGACATCAACCACCTGGCCGGGGTGCGTTCGAAGAGCTTCATCGCCGAGGTGATGCCGCAGTTTCCGCTTTACCTGCCGCTGCTTACTCCTCAGGCGCGCTCGGCCATCGGCCGTGAACACCCGGATCACGAGCACGCCCTGGAAGAGATGCTCGCCGAGGGCTTCGTTCGTTCACGCCACGTGGATATCTTCGATGCTGGCCCGGTGGTCAAGGGTGAGCTCGAGCGCCTCGAAACCTTCCGCCACGCCAGTTGGCATCCGGTGCGGATTCGCCCGGCGCATTCGCTGCCCGACGCCGAACCGGCGATGGTCGCCAACCAGAAGCTCGGCGATTTCCGCTGCGTGGTGGCCCGCTATGCGCTATCACCGACCGGCCAGTTGATGCTCTCGCCGGAACATGCCGAGATCCTCGGCGTGGAGGAGGGACGCGCCGTGTTGGCCGCGCCGCTGGCACTGCCCGCCGCCGAAGATTCACTCGACGAGGGAGAACTGTGATGCGCATTCGTCCGATTGCCCGCGGCGACTTGGACGGGCTGCAGGTCCTGGCCCAACAGACCGGCGTCGGTTTCACCTCGTTGCCCGACAACCGCGACTTCCTGGCCAGCAAGATCGAGTCCGCTGCGCGCGCCTTCGAGGAGCGCACCCCGGTGGACGATCGCCTGTACTTCTTCGTGCTGGAAGACGAGACCAACGGCGAGCTGGCCGGCTGCTGTGCCATCGAGGGTCAGGTGGGACGCGAGGTGCCGTTCTATCATTACCGCCTGGGGACCCTGGCACACTCCTCGGTGCAACTCGACCTGCACCGCACCATCGACACCCTGTTCCTGAGCTCGGATCACACCGGCGATGCCGAGGTCGCCTCGCTATACCTGCGTCCGGAATACCGCAAGCATCGCAACGGGGCGATACTGTCCAAGGCCCGCTGGCTGTTCATGGCCCAGTTCCGCGATCGTTTTCCCAACAAGGTGCTGGCCGAGATGCGCGGCGTGTTCAATGAGCAGGGGGTAAGCCCGTTCTGGGAGTGCCTGGGGAGCCATTTCTTCCCCATGGACTTCAACGAGGCCGACCGCCTGACCGGCATGGGGCAGAAGAGCTTCATCGGCGAGCTGATGCCCAAGTTCCCGATCTACACCACCTTCCTCAGCGAGGAAGCGCGAGCCTGCATCGGCCAGGTCCACGAGGACACGCGCCCGGCGCTGGAGATGCTCAAGAAGGAAGGCCTGCGCTGGGAAGGCTATGTCGACATCTTCGACGGCGGCCCCACCGTGGAGGCCTATATCGATGACGTGCGCGCGGTGCGCAATTCGCGGCTGTGCAAGGTCGAGATAACGGCCGAGGCCGAGCACGGCGAGCGGCCTACCTGGCTGGTCGCGACTACCGGGATGCTTGATTTCCGGGCCACCTGGGTCGGCCGCGGCCCCGGTGTCGACGACGTCATCACCCTGACCGAGGAGGAGGCGCGACGGCTCGACGTCGCCGCGGGCGATTCCCTCCGCATACTGGAAACCTAGGAGAGTTTATGAATGCCAAGCAGCAACTGCTGATCGGCGGCGCCTGGGTCGACGGCGAAGCGGAGACGTTCGCCAAGACCGACCCGGTATCCGGTGAACCCCTGTGGCAGGCCAAGGCCGCCAGCCCCGCCCAGGTCGAGGCCGCCGTGGCCGCGGCCCGCCAGGCCTTTCCCGCCTGGGCACGCAAGCCCTTCGCCGAGCGTCAGGCCATCGTCGAGCGTTTCCGCGGGGTACTGGAAAGCCATCGTGAAGACCTGGCGCGGGCCATCGCCCACGAGACCGGCAAGCCACTGTGGGAAGCGCGCACCGAGGTGGGGGCGATGATCGGCAAGGTGGCGATTTCCATCACCGCCTATCATGAACGCACCGGCGAGCGGGAACGCGACGTCGGCGGGGCGAAAGCCGTCCTGCGTCATCGCCCGCACGGCGTGATGGCAGTCTTCGGCCCCTACAACTTCCCGGGCCACCTGCCCAATGGGCACATGGTTCCGGCATTGCTGGCCGGCAATACCGTTGTCTTCAAGCCTAGTGAACAGACCCCGCTGACCGCCGACCTCACGCTGCAATGTTGGCGCGAGGCCGGCTTGCCCGAGGGCGTGATCAACCTGGTGCAGGGTGCCGCCCCCGTCGGCCAAGCACTGGCCGGGGCCGCCGACATCGACGGCCTGCTGTTCACCGGTAGCCCCAAGGTCGGCGGCATTCTACATCGCCAGCTCGCCGGCGATGTTGACAAGATCCTGGCGCTGGAGATGGGCGGCAACAACCCGCTGGTGGTCAAGGACGTGCACGACGAGGATGCGGCGGTGTTGACCATCCTGCAGTCGGCGTTCCTGTCCGGTGGCCAGCGCTGTACCTGTGCCCGGCGCCTGATGGTGCCACAAGGCGCGGTGGGGGATCGTCTGATCGAGGCGCTGGTCACGGCCATCGACAGGCTGCATGTGGCCGGCCAATTCGACGAACCTGCCCCGTTCTATGGCGGGCTGGTCGGTGTCCAGGCGACCGATGGCCTGCTCAAGGCCCAAGCGGACCTCGAGGCCATGGGGGGCACGGTGCTGTCGCGTATGCGGCGTCTCAAGGAGGGAACCAGCCTGCTGTCGCCCGCGCTGATCGATGTGACCGGGCTGGAAATTCCCGATGAGGAGCATTTCGGCCCGCTGCTCAAGGTGCACCGTTACGCTGACTGGGACGAGGCCATCCGGCTCGCCAACGATACCCGCTACGGCCTCTCCGCCGGGTTGATCGGTGGCGAGCGAGCCGACTGGGACGACTTCCTGTTGCGTATTCGCGCGGGGATCGTCAACTGGAACCGCCAGACCACCGGTGCTTCCAGCGATGCCCCCTTCGGCGGGGTGGGCGAGAGCGGCAACCATCGCCCCAGTGCCTACTATGCAGCGGACTATTGTGCCTATCCGGTGGCGTCCATGGAGGCCGACGATCTGGCCCTGCCCGATAATCTGCCGCCGGGGGTGGTGCTGTGAGCAACGTCCGCGAAGTCAATTTCGATGGCCTGGTAGGCCCCACGCACAACTACTCGGGTCTGGCCCACGGCAATGTGGCCTCGATGAGCCACGAAGGCCTGATTTCGAACCCCAAGGAGGGCGCGCTGCAGGGGCTGGCCAAGATGAAGTCGCTGCTCGATGCTGGCTTCGCCCAGGGCGTGCTGCCACCCCAGCAGCGTCCCGATCTCGGTGCGCTGCGGGCCTTGGGCTTCTCCGGCAGCAACGCCGAGGTCCTCGCCCGTGCCGCCACGGAGGCCCCGCAGATCCTGCGTGCGGTGTGTTCGGCCTCCAGCATGTGGACGGCCAACGCCGGCACCGTGACACCGAGCGTCGATGCCCCGGATGGCCGGGTTCACTTCACTCCCGCCAACCTGCAGTCTAGCTTCCATCGCTACTTGGAGCCGGAGACCACCGCGCGGGTACTGGCGGCAATCTTCCATGACCAGGCCCACTTCGCCCATCATCCGGTGCTGCCGGCGACCCCGGCGTTTTCCGACGAGGGCGCCGCCAACCATACCCGGCTGTGCGCCGAGCATGGCGAGACCGGCGTGCATCTGTTCGTCTATGGCCGCCAGGCATTTGGCGGCACGCTGGAGCCCAAGCGTTTCCCGGCTCGCCAGACCCTGGAAGCCAGCCAGGCGGTGGCGCGCCAGCACGGCCTGAACGAGGGGCAGACGGTGTTCGCCCAGCAGCACCCGGAGGCCATCGACGCCGGAGTGTTCCACAACGACGTGATCGCCGTCGGCAATGGCCCGGTGCTGCTCTACCACCAGATGGCTTTCCTCGATGAGCAACAGACCCTCGACGAGTTGCGTCGGAAGATGGCCACACCCTTGATCCCGGTGCGGGTGCCGGTCGAGGCGGTGAGCATGGAAGATGCCGTGTCCTCGTACCTGTTCAACTCGCAGCTGCTCTCCCAGCCGGATGGCTCCATGACCCTGGTGGTGCCCGGCGAGTGCCAGGAGAACAAGGCGGTCTGGCGTACCGTCCAGGACCTGCTGCTGGCCGGTGCCAACCCGATCTCCGAGGTGTTGGTCAAGGACGTCAAGCAGAGCATGCGCAACGGCGGCGGTCCCGCCTGCCTGCGCCTGCGGGTAGCGCTCAGCGAAGCCGAACGCAGCGCGCTCTCCGGGCGGGTGCTGCTCGACGAAGCGCTTTACGGTGAACTCACCGCCTGGGTCGAGCGTCACTACCGCGATCGTCTGGCCCCCGCCGATCTCGCCGACCCGCAATTGGCGGAAGAGACGCTGACCGCACTCGACGAACTGACCCGGATTCTCCGCATCGGTAACGTCTATCCGTTCCAGTTGGGGTAAGGGCGGTCGACACGTCAGAGCAAGTGTGAGGAAATGAATCGGCCCGCCATCAGGCGGGCCGGTTTATCTATCGGGTACATCCGCGTGAACCATTCCCTGGAAATTCTTCGCCTGACCGCCGACTCCCCGTATGTCGCGACCATCGCCGAGTGGCAGTACGAGCAGTGGGGGTACCTGCATCCCGGTGAGACCCTCGCCGTGTGGCGTGGGTCACTGGAGGCACACTGCGGCTCCCGGGGCGTGCCCTCGGTCTTCGTTGCGCTCTGCGACACGCGTCCCGTGGGAACGGCGAGCCTCGTCGAGGACGATATGGGCGAGCGTCTCCAGTTGACCCCCTGGCTGGCCTCGGTGTTCGTCGTGCCCGAATGGCGTGGGCAGGGGATCGCCTCGCGTCTCGTCAAACGGGTCGAGCGCGAGGCGCGTGACGTCGGTTTTGCGCACTGCCACCTGTTCACCCCGGACCAGCAGGGGCTCTATCGCCGGCTGGGGTGGCAGGACCATGAAGTGCTCACCTATCGCGGCGAGGACGTGACCATCATGACTCGTCTGCTGATCGGCAGCTCGGCCTGAACGTTCACGGCGTCCGGCTCAACCGCCGGAAGCGGTGCCACCGACGACCCCACCACGCAACCCGTCGCGCTTGAGATGCTGTGACACCACGTCTTCCGGCGATCCGGCCATTTCGCGGAACATGCCCATCGAGCCGAGCAGGGCGGAGGACTCGTAGGGCACGAACACCCGTTCGCCATCCTGGGCCATGGTCGGCAGGGCCTTGATGTAGCTCTGGCCCAGCAGGTAGCCGACCACGGTGCGCTTGTTCTCCTCGCTGTCGCCGATGGCATTGAGTACCAGCTTGATCGATTCCTGCTCGCCCTGGGCGCGCAGGATGGCGGATTCCTTGTCGCCCTGGGCATTGAGGATCGCCGACTCGCGCTGGCCCTGGGCCTTGGCGATGGCGGCGGCCTTCTCGCCCTCGGCTTCGGTGACGGTGGCGCGGCGCTTGCGCTCGGCGGCCATCTGCAGGCGCATGGCTTCTTCCACCTCGCCGGGCATGGCGATGTCCTGCACCTCCACCCGCGAGATCTTCACTCCCCACTTGGAGGCAGGCTCCTCCATGGCCGCCTGGATCTCGTTGTTGACCTCGGCGCGCGATTCGAACAGCTTGTCGAGTTCCATCTTGCCGACCACCGAGCGCAGCGTGGTCTTGGCCAGGATCTCGACGGCCTGGCTCATGTTCTCGACCTCATAGACGGCGCGCTTGGGATCGATTACCTGAAAATACAACGCGCCGTTGATCGTGACGGTGACGTTGTCGGTGGTGACCACCGGCTGACCGGGGAAGTCCATCACCGTCTCGCGGCGATCGATGCGCATCTCGCTGCTGGTGATCGGGTGATATTCTTCGCCGAGCCTCTTGTAGCGGATCATGGTGATGGCGCGGGGCTGCTCGATGAACGGGATGATGATGTTGATGCCGCTCTCCAGCACCCGATTGAACGAGCCCAGCCGCTCGATGACCATGACTTCCGACTGGCGCACGATCACCATCCCCTTGACGATGATCAGGATGCCGATGACGACGACGATCAGGCTGAGGATCAGCCCTGGGCTGACAGGAAATTCCATGTTCACTGCTCCTTTTGCGATGCCAGTGTGACGATGGCCGTGGTGCCATCGAATTTCTGGAAGATGACCGGGGTGTTCTCCGACAGCTCGGTCGTTGCGGTTTCCGCGACTCTGAGACGGTAGAAGTCGCCATTGATCACGATGCCGGTGGCACCATCGAAATCGCGCTTGAGGGTGCGATATTCCCGTCCCTTCTCCACCCCGGTGCCGGTGGTGCCGTAGGCCACCCCGTGCGGCGAGAACCGGGGGCGAATCACCTTGATCGCCAGCGGGATCAGCAAGCCGGCAAACACGCCGAAACCCAGCAGTTGCCAGGGCAGTGTCAGCTCCAGGTAGGCCAGTAACGCGGTCAAGGCGGCGGCGACGGCCAAGGCGAGCAGCACCATCGCGCCTGAGGTCAGTTCCGCCAGCCCCAGCAGCAGGGCGATGGCGAGCCAGGTATGGGCCAGGGTCCAGTCCATGGGATCTCCGAGTCGGAAGGTATCAGCGTTCGGGCAGGTCGGTCTGGCGGCGAACCTCGCCGTTCTCGTCGCGAATGGTGCCGGGGCGGTACTGGTCGTTGTTGCCGCCGGTATCTTGCGGCACGCCCCACACGGTTTCGCGGCTGCCGTCGGGATAGGTATTGACGGTGCAGCCCGTTATCGCGATGGCGAGGAGCAGCATGGCAGACAGGATGACGAGGGGTCGTAGACGTCGCGGCATCGAGGAGATCCTGTTCGAGATCGGTGGTCGTGAGTCGATGATCTCAGGAAATCGTCCGCCTGCCCATGCTTATAGCAGGTGACCGCTAATGAAACATGGGCGGCAGGCTCAAGAGCGATTGGCGGCTCACTCCTGCAACACATAGGTACCGGGAGCATCGCCCAAGGGAGGGTAGTGTGTTGAGCCCAACTCGGGAGGAGATGTCTTGGGCCCCGAATGGTCCGCCAGCCAGGCCTGCCAGGCCGGCCACCATGAACCCTGGTTGACCGGGGTGCGCGCCAGCCAGAGGTCGGGATCCACATAGGCATCGTGGCCGTGCATCGTGCTCATGCGGTAGTGCCGCCTCGTTCGCTCCGGGGGGCTGACGATACCGGCGTTGTGTCCGCCACTGGTGAGCAGGAAGGTCAGCTCATCCGTATCGGCCAGCAAGTGGATCTTGTAGATGGAGCGCCATGGCGCCACATGGTCCCGTTCGGTACCCACGGCAAAGATGGGCACCCGGATAGCGTTTATCGCGACCGGCTTGTTGTCGACCGAAAAGCGCCCTTCGGCGAAGTCGTTGTTCAGGAACAACCGCCGCAGGTACTCCGAATGCATGCGATACGGCATCCGGGTGGCATCGGCATTCCAGGCCATGAGGTCGTTCATGGGCTGGCGCTCTCCCAACAAATAGCTGTTGACCATGCGTGACCAGATCAGGTCGTTCGAACGCAGCAATTGAAAGGCCCCGGCCATCTGTTTCGTGTCGAGTACTCCCTGTGACCACATCACGTCTTCCAGGAAAGCGAGCTGCTTGTCATCGATGAACAGCATCAGTTCCCCGGCCTCACGGAAATCGGTCTGGGCGGCGAACATGGTGAGGGAGGCCAGGCGTTCGTCGCCATCCCGTGCCATGGCGGCTGCCGCAATGGCGAGCAGGGTGCCGCCGAGACAGTACCCCACGGCATGGACCTTCGAATCGGGCACCACCTCGCCGATCACCTCCAGGCTATCCATGATGCCTTGGCGACGATAGTCGTCCAGCTCCAGGTTGCGGTCCTCGCCCGTGGGATTGCGCCAGGAAATCATGAACACGGTATGTCCCTGATCCACCAGATACTTGACCAGGGAATTGGGCGGTGAAAGGTCCAGGATGTAGTGCTTCATGATCCAGGCCGGGATGATCAACACGGGCTCCGCATGGACTTGCGACGTCGTGGGAGCATACTGGATCAGCTCCATCAAGTGATTGCGAAAGACCACCTTCCCCGGCGTGATGCCGACATTGTCGCCCACGACGTAGTCCTCGGCCCCGGCGGGTTTCTTGCCGAGCATGTTGCGCTGCCAGTCATCGACAAGGTGATGCCAGCCCTGGATCAGGTTGGTACCGCCACTATTGACGGTCTTGCCCAGTACCTGGGGATTGGTGAGCAGAAAGTTCGACGGGGCCCACATGTCCAGCCACTGTCGCGCGCCGAACTCGAGCGCCTGCTCATGATGGGGGGACAACCCGCGCAAGCCGGTGGTGGCATTGAACCACCACTGCTGGTGCAGCAGAAATCCCTGATAGATGACGTTATAGGGAAACAATTGCCAGGACTCGTGCCGGAAACGACGGTCCTGCGGCAGAGGCTCGATGCAAGGCTCGGCGTCGGGTTCGAAGGCCGATCGCGCCGTCCAGGCGGATAACCGGAACTGCTTCTTGAGGGCCTTCTGGATCAGCGACATCTGCTTGCCCGGCGACACGGCGAGGCTGGAGAGCCAGTCCACATAGGTCAGCATGACCGCCGCCGGTGAAATGTTATTCGTCAGCTGCGCCAGCGATGCCCGTATCATGCGGTCGGCATTCTCGTTCTGGCCATCGTCCAGGAACATCTCGCTGTCCTCCCTATCCCTATGGCTGGTGGTCGACTTCGCCCGCGCTGGATGATGGTGTCACGGTCGTCTCCGTGTTGCGGGGCACCTGATCCCCGTCATCGGCTCCTTCACTGGCCAGCGAAAGGCGCGACGGTTCAGCGCCTTCGGGATGGGGCAGGATGGGGGGAAATTCCTCGGCCGTGAGCGTCTCGCGCTCGAGCAGCAGGGTGGCCCCGGCATGCAGGTCCGCCAGACGTTCTCCGAGAGTTTGCGTGGCTCGTGTGAAGGCCTCGTCGACGAGCTTGAGTACGGCGAGGTCGATTTCCCGCGCTGTGGCCTCGGAATACTGCTTGGGACGGGCGACGCCGTAGACATCGCCCAGGAAGGCTTGTCGCTCCTCCTCGTAGACGACCTGGACATCGCCATCCGCCATGCCGAACTGGGTGACCATACGCCGGGCGATATCGGTGACCTTGGTCAGGTCGTCGGCGGCGCCGGTGGATACCTCCTCGAAGATCAGCCTCTCGGCGGCCCGTCCGCCCATCAGTACGGCCATGCGGTTCTTGAGGTCCGCGGTGGTTTGCAGGAAACGATCTTCCGTCGGCCGCTGGATGGTGTAGCCCAGTGCTCCCACACCGCGCGGAATGATCGACACCTTGTGCACCGGATCCATGCCCGGCAGCGAGGCGGCGACCAGGGCATGCCCCATCTCGTGATAGGCCACCACCTTGCGCTCCTGGGGGTTGAGCAGCCGGCTCTTCTTTTCCAGCCCGGCCACGATGCGCTCGATGGCATTGGTGAAGTCCGTCATGCCGACCGTCTCGGCGTCGCGCCGCGTGGCCAGCAGCGCCGCCTCGTTGACCAGGTTGGCGAGATCGGCTCCGGTGAAGCCTGGGGTCAGCGAGGCGATGTGGTCCAGGTCGACATCGGGGGCGAGCTGGCTGATCCTGCCGATATGCACCTTGAGAATGGCGATGCGCCCTTGGCGCTCGGGCCGGTCGACCAGCACCTGGCGGTCGAAACGTCCCGCGCGCAGCAGTGCCGGATCCAGGATCTCCGGCCGGTTGGTGGCCGCGAGCAACACGATGCCCGACGAGGGATCGAAGCCATCGAGTTCGGTCAGCAATTGGTTGAGGGTCTGCTCCTTCTCATCGTGCCCGCCGCCGGGCATGCCGGCGCCACGTGCCCGGCCCAAGGCGTCCAGTTCGTCGATAAAGATGATGCATGGCTTGGCCTTGGCAGCCTGCTCGAACAGGTCCCGGACCCGGGCGGCGCCGACACCGACGAACATCTCGACGAATTCCGAGCCTGAAATGGAGAAGAATGGCACCCCGGCTTCCCCCGCCACGGCACGGGCCAGCAGCGTCTTGCCGGTACCCGGCGGGCCGACCAGTAGGATGCCCTTGGGAATCCGTGCTCCGAGTCGGCCATAGCGCTGCGGATCGCGCAGGAACTCCACGACTTCCTGAAGCTCGCGCTTGGCTTCGTCGACACCGGCGACATCGTCGAACGTCACCTTGGTGGCGGTCTCCACGTATACCTTGGCCTTGGACTTGCCCAGCGTCATCATGCCGCCCAGTCCCGAGCCGCTGGTCATGCGGCGAATCAGGAAGGACCAGATCACGAAGAAGATCAGGATCGGCAGCACCCAGGACAGGATGGTGGCGAAGAAGGTGTTCTCTACGCTGCCGTCGTAGGCGACATCGTAGCGTGCCAGCTCCTCGGCCAGGCCGGGATCGATGCGATTGGTGGTGAAGGCGGTGCGCCCATCGGGTTGTGGCGACGTGAAGGTGCCGGTAATGCGCTCGGTGCCGACCTTGACCTCGGCGATCCGGCCAGCCTCCAGCAGCCGGGTAAATTCCGAATAAGGGATCGGTTCGACGGAGTGCCAGCTGTGATAGGCATTCTGAAACGCCATGAACAACAGAACGGCAGCGAACACGTACAGCACATTGAACTGATGCTTCTTGTCCACGGGAGACCTCGCACTCGGTGTCATCGAGGGAACGAGCCGCGCAAGCGGGGCAGGCCACTTCATTCAGTGGTTCCGTTACTTTAGCCCAGGAATGGCGAGGCATGACTTGCGCCACATCAAGGAAAGTCGGCGTAAGTCTTGTCGGGGGATAGTGTTTTCACTGCGTCTCAGACGGGGAGTAGGTGTAGCGTCCTGAAGGGTCTTCCTCGGTGGCACGTTCGAGTGTGGTGCGAATGCGTTCGACACCCAGTCGCGCGAGCATTGCCCAGGGACCGAGCGCGAAATTCAGCCCCAGGCGCATGGCAGTATCCATGTCGTCGGCGCTGGCGATGCCTTCGTTCAAGGCGAAGCGGGCCTCGTTGATCAGCATGGCGGCGACGCGCAGCACGATCAGCCCCGGCCGATCGGCGACCTCGACAAGGTGCACGCCCCGGCCGGCGGCGGCCTTTACCAAGCGCTCTCGATCGGCTGAATCGACGCCGTGGGTGGCGAAGGCCAGGGTGGTCGGTCGGTCGTTGGCCCAGGGACACAAGGCCGTATCGAGGACGGCCACCGGCTGCCCCAGCTCAGCGGCGAGTTCGGTCGCGGTGCGGCCATCGGTGACCTGGTACTGTCCCGGCACCTCGGCCTGCAGGTCGGCGATCAGCGCCTCGGGTCCGGTCACGCCGGCCGGTGTGGTGTTGTCCGCTGCGCCAGTGTGGTCGTCACTGTCATAGCGATAGAACCCCACGCCGCTCTTGCGTCCCAACTGGCCGGCCGCGACCTTATCGGCCACCAGCGGTGACGGACGAAAGCGGGGATGGTGGTCGAAGGCCTGCCAGACGGTCTCGGTGGCACGCAGGTTGATATCGAGCCCCACCAGATCGATCAGCTCGAACGGGCCGAGCGGAAAGCCGCCGCCACTCTTCAGGCAGGCGTCGATGGTCGCTGCCGCGGCGGCCCCATGTTCCAGCAACCACAGCGCCTCGCTGTAGAAGGGCCGCGCGCAGCGGTTGACGATGAAGCCGGGACTGTCGCTGACGGCGACGGGGGTCTTGCCCAGCGAGCGGGCGAAGTCGTGCAGTGCCCGTTGTGTGGTCTGCGCCGTGGCGTCAGCGCTGACCACTTCGACCAGCTTCATCGCGGTGGGCGGGTTGAAGAAGTGCAGGCCGGCAAAGCGCTGAGGGGTGTGCAGCTCGGCGGCGATCTCGCCGACCGATAGCGACGAGGTATTGGTACACAGTAGGGCATCGGCGCGGCAGAGCGTCTCCAGTTCGGCGAACAGGGCACGCTTGACGGCAAGATCCTCGACGATCGCCTCCACCACCAGGTCGGCCTCGCTGAGCTCCGCGAGCGAGTCGGCCACGCTGACGCGGGAAAGCGCCGCGTCGGCGTCCCCGGTCGTCATTCGCCCCTTGGCGACCCGTCTGTCCAGCGCCTGGGCGATCCGCTGCCGCGCGCGCTCGGCGGCGCCGTCCTGCACGTCGTAGAGCCAGGTGGTGTAACCCTGCTGGGCACAGAGCTGGGCGATGCCTTGGCCCATGGTGCCGGCGCCGATGACGGCAATGTTGGCGATCGGCATGGTCATGCTCCGCGAAAGGTCGGTGAGCGCTTGTCGCGAAAGGCGGCGATACCCTCCGCCTTGTCGTCGGTGGCGAGCAGCAGTTCGAAGGAGCGGCGTCCCAGCTCGAAGGCGGCCTGATGCGGGGTTTCGGTGGCCGCCAGCACCGCCTGCTTGGCGAGCCGCTGGGCCAGTGGCGGCCCTTTGGCGAGCAAGGCCGCGGTGGCCAGTGCCGTGTCCAGCGCTTCGCCATGGGCACAGCATTGCGAGGCCAGCCCCCAGTCGTGGGCCTCACGGCCCGTGATGCGCTCGCCGGTAAGCACCAGGTGCATGGCGCGTGCCTTGCCCAGGGTGATGGCCAGGCGCTGCAGGCCGCCGGCACCGGGAATCAGTCCCAGTCGAATCTCCGGCTGGCCCAGTTGGGCATCGTCGGCGACCACCAGCAGGTCGGCACACAGTGCCAGCTCGCAGCCGCCCCCCAGGCAGTAGCCCTCCACGGCGGCGATCAACGGCTTGGGAAAGCGCTGTATGCGCTGCCAGTGGCCTAGACGAGGATCGCCCGGGCCGTCGCCGGCGGATCGTTCGGCCAACTCGTTGATGTCGGCGCCCGCGGCGAAGTGGTCATCCGCACCATGGATCACCACGCAGCGTACCGTCTCGTCTTGTGCGGCCTGGTCGAGAGTATCGGCCAGTGCCGCGAGTAAGTCGCTGTTCAGTGCGTTGCGCACCGCGGGCCGGTTGAGGGTGAGTCTAACCACTCCCGCATCGTGCCGGGTCTCGAGAAGATCGGTCATGGGCCACCTCGGCGCCGGATAGGTTCAGGTGGATATGTCTCGAGCGTATGGCGCGAAATCTGAATGTTCAAGCTTAAAATTTTAAGCTTGAAGTATTCTGGAAGAGCGCCTAGCTTGAGTCATAATGCAACCATCGAGTGATTCGCGATGAGGATAGCCTGTCTCGGCGGCGGTCCCGCTGGCCTTTATTTCGCCATCAGCATGAAACGGCGCGACCCGTCTCATGAGATCGTGGTGATCGAGCGCAACCGCCCGGACGATACCTTCGGTTGGGGTGTGGTGCTCTCGGACGAGACGCTCGACAACCTGGCGCGCAACGATACCGCCAGCGCCGAGCGTATTCGCGAGCACTTCGCCTACTGGGACGACATCGCCGTGATCCACCGGGGGGTGAAGACGGTCTCCACCGGCCACGGTTTTTGTGGTATCGGACGCCGACAACTACTGATCCTGCTGCAACAGCGGGCCCGCGAGCTGGGCGTGGAGCTGCGCTTCGAGACGCCCATCGAAGAGGACGACATCGACGCCTACCGTCGCGAATTCGACCTGGTGATCGCCGCCGACGGAATCAATTCGAAGACGCGTGAACGCTATCGGGAACACTTCAAACCCGATATCGACACACGTGCCTGCAAATTCGTGTGGCTCGGCACTCACCAGACCTTCAACGACGCCTTCACCTTCATCTTCGAGCACACCGAACACGGCTGGGTATGGGCGCACGCCTACCAGTTCGATGCCGATACCGCGACCTTCATCGTCGAATGCAGTGAGGACACCTGGCGCAGGTTCGGTTTCGGCGAGATGAGCCAGCAGGAATCGATCGCCATCTGCGAGCGGATCTTCGCCCGCCACCTCGACGGTCATTCGCTGATGAGCAATGCCCGGCATATTCGCGGCTCGGCGTGGATCAATTTCCCGCGCGTGCTGTGCGAGCGCTGGAGTTTTGAGAACGTGGTGCTGATGGGGGATGCCGCCGCCACCGCGCATTTCTCGATCGGCTCCGGCACCAAGCTGGCGCTGGAGAGCGCCATCGCTCTGGCCGACTACCTGCATAGCGAGCCGAACATGGCGGATGCCTTCTCCCGTTACGAAGACGAGCGGCGCCTGGAGGTACTGCGCCTGCAGTCGGCGGCACGCAACTCCACCGAATGGTTCGAGCAGGTCGAGCGTTACCTGGATTTCGACCCGGTGCAGTTCAACTACTCGCTGCTGACGCGTTCGCAACGCATCAGCCACGAGAACCTGCGCCTGCGCGACCCCGAATGGCTGGCCAGTGCCGAACGCTGGTTCCAGGTGCAGGCCGGCAACCCCGGCAGCGACCGCGCTCCGATGTTCGCACCCTTCGCACTGCGTGGCCTCAAGCTCGCCAACCGCGTGGTGGTGTCGCCGATGGCGCAGTACAAGGCCGTCGACGGTTGCCCCACCGACTGGCACTTCGTGCACTACGCCGAGCGCGCCAAGGGCGGCGCTGGTCTGGTCTACATCGAGATGACCTGCGTTAGCCCGGAAGGCCGCATCACTCCGGGCTGCACCGGCTTCTACGCCCCCGAACACGAGATCGCCTGGAAGCGGCTGTGCGACTTCGTGCACGCCGAAACGCCGGCCAAGCTGTGCGCACAGATCGGCCACTCCGGGCCGAAGGGCTCGACCCAGCTCGGCTGGCAGGAGATGGATGCACCGCTGCCGGACGGCAACTGGCCGGTGATGGCCGCCTCCGCCGTGCCTTGGTCCGAGCGCAATCAGGTGCCCAAGCCCATGGATCGCGACGACATGGACCGCGTCCGAGAGCAGTTCATCGCTGCAGCACGGATGGCCGATCGCGCCGGTTTCGACATGCTCGAGATCCATGCCGCCCACGGTTACCTGTTGTCGTCGTTCATCTCGCCATTGACCAACCATCGCGACGACGAGTACGGCGGCTCACTGGACAACCGTTTGCGCTATCCGCTGGAGGTGTTTCACGCCGTGCGCGAGGCATGGCCCGACGACAAGCCGATCTCGATGCGTATCTCGGCCAACGATTGGGTGGGCGAGGAAGGCGTGACCCCGGCGGAGGCGGTGGAGATCGCCCGACGTCTCAAGGCAGCCGGTGTCGATATCTGCGACGTTTCAGCGGGGCAGACCTCGACCCGTGCGCGGCCGGTATACGGGCGCATGTTCCAGACCCCGTTCTCCGACCGTATCCGTAACGAAATCGGCATGGCGACCATTGCGGTGGGCAATATCTACGACGTCGACCACGTCAATTCGATCCTGATGGCCGGGCGTGCCGACCTGGTGTGTCTGGCGCGCCCGCACCTGGCCGATCCCTATTGGACCCTGCATGCCGCGGCGCGGCTGGGCGATCGCGGCGTGAGCTGGCCGAAGCCCTATCTCGCCGGCCGCGACCAGCTCTACCGGCTGGCCGAACGCAACGAAGGACTCGTCTGAATGGATACCCTGCACGACAAACGCGTCCTGATCACCGGTGGCGGCTCCGGCATCGGCGCCGACATGGCGCTGGGCTTCGCTGAGGCCGGCGCCCGGGTCACCATCGTCGGGCGTCGCCGAGAGGCGTTGGAACAGGTGGCTGGGCAGCACGACAACATCGATGTGCAGGTGGCCGACGTGACCGATGAGGTTGCCATGCTGGCGCTGTTCGATGCGCTCGATGAGGTCGACGTGGTGATCGCCAACGCCGGTGCCGCCGACAGCGCCCCGCTGGAAAAGACCGACCTCGCCCATTGGCAGCGAATGCTCGACGTCAATCTCACCGGAACCTACCTGACATTGCGCGAGGGGCTGAAACATCTGTGTCCCGGTGGGCGCCTGCTGGCGGTCGCCTCTACCGCCGGACTCAAGGGCTACGCCTATGTCGGTGCCTACTGCGCGGCCAAGCACGGCGTGGTCGGGCTGGTCCGGGCGTTGGCCCAGGAGACTGCTCCGCGTGGCATCACCGTCAACGCGCTGTGTCCTGGTTTCACCGAGACGCCGCTGCTCGAGGCCAGCATCGACAGCATCGTCGACAAGACCGGTCGCACGACTGAGCAGGTACGAAAGCACTTCACTCGTACCAATCCCTCCGGGCGGTTGGTGCAGCCCGCCGACGTCACCGCCACGGCGTTGTGGCTGTGCGGACCCGGCAGCGATGCCATTACCGGCCAGGCGATTTCGATATCGGGAGGCGAGATTTGATGGGAGTCGAGGAGAAAATCCAGGCCATGAGTCCGCAAACCACCAGCAAGGAACGCCTGCGCCTGTGGCTGCGTATGCTGCGCGTGACGCGCCAGGTCGAGGCCGAATTGCGTGAGAAGTTGCGTGTGCAGTTCGATTCCACCCTGCCGCGTTTCGATGTGCTGGCCGCGCTGTACCGGCATGTGGAGGGCCTGAAGATGAACGAGCTGTCACGCCAGTTGATGGTCTCCAACGGCAATGTCACCGGCATCGTCAGCCGCCTGGTGGAGGATGGCTACATCGACCGTATCGCCATCGAGGGCGACCGCCGCGCCACTCGCGTGTGCCTGACCGAACGTGGCCGTGCCGCTTTTGCCGAGATGGCCGAGGCCCATGAGGCGTGGGTCAGCGAACTGTTCGACGGCGTCACCGAGGAGGACGCCCACCACATGGGCGAACTGCTGCACCGCCTGCCTGCCGAACCGGGAGCCGCACGATGAACATGGCAAGCCTTACCCCCGAGCATTTCCTGTGGCGCATGCAGGGTGACGTCGCCGTCATTCAACTCGCCCGTCCCGAGCGCAAGAATCCCCTGACCTTCGACAGCTATGCCGAACTGCGCGACACCTTCCGCGACCTGGCCTATGCCGACGACGTCAAGGCGGTGGTGTTCGCCGCCAATGGCGGCAACTTCAGCTCCGGCGGCGACGTGCACGACATCATCGGCCCGCTGGTGGAGCGGGACATGAAGGGTCTGCTGGCCTTCACCCGCATGACCGGTGACCTGGTCAAGGCGATGCTCAACTGCCGGAAACCGGTGATCGCCGCCGTCGATGGGGTGTGCGTGGGGGCAGGGGCGATCATCGCCATGGCCTCCGATATCCGCTTCGCCACGCCGGAAGCCAAGACCGCTTTCCTGTTCACCCGGGTAGGGCTAGCCGGGTGCGACATGGGCGCCTGCGCGATCCTGCCGCGCATCATCGGCCAAGGGCGTGCCGCTGATTTGCTCTACAGCGGCCGCAACATGAGAGCCGAGGAGGGGCTGGCCTGGGGCTTCTACAACCGCCTGGTCGAGGCCGGCAAGCTCGAGGACGAGGCCATCGCCTACGCCCAGCGCCTCTGCGAGGGGCCGACCTTCGCCCATGGCATCACCAAGACCCAGTTGAACCAGGAGTGGTCGATGAGCCTGGAACAGGCCCTGGAGGCCGAGGCCCAGGCCCAGGCGATCTGCATGCAGACCAAGGACTTCGAGCGCGCCTACCGGGCGTTCGTGGCCAAGCAGAAACCCGAGTTCGGAGGCGACTGATGAGCGATCGCAGCTTCCTGCAATGGCCCTTCTTCGAGGCCTCGCATCGCGAGTTGTCTGAACGCCTGGAAGCGTGGTGCACGGCGCACCTGCCAGTTCCCCATGCCGATGTGGACGCCACCTGCATCGGCCTGGTGCGTGCGCTCGGCGAGGCTGGTTTCCTGAACTACACGGCGGGGGAATCCATCGACGCGCGTTCGCTGTGCCTGCTGCGCGAGACCCTGGCACGCCACGACGGCCTGGCCGACTTCGCCTTCGCCATGCAGGGCTTGGGCACCGGGGCGATCAGCCTGTTCGGCAGCGAGCAGCAGAAGCGCTGGCTGGAGAGAACGCGCGGTGGTCAGGCGTTGGCAGCCTTCGCCCTGACCGAGCCACGCTCCGGCTCGGACGTCGCCCGGATCGAGACCAGCGCCACCCGCGATGGCGATCACTACGTGCTCAACGGCGAGAAGACCTGGATCTCCAATGGCGGGATCGCCGATGTTTATACCGTTTTTGCACGCACCGGCGAGGCGTCGGGCGCCAAGGGGCTGTCGGCATTCCTGGTGCCGGCAGACACCCCGGGGCTGGAGATCCGCGAACGCCTGGAAACCATCGCTCCGCACCCCCTGGCGCGACTGGGCTTCAACGATATGCGCCTGCCGCGCGAGAACCTGATCGGCGAGAGCGGGCAGGGCTTCAAGATCGCCATGTCGGTACTCGACGTGTTCCGTTCCACGGTGGGGGCGGCCGCGCTGGGTTTCGCGCGTCGCGCCCTGGACGAGTCGCTGGCCCGCTGCCGCGAACGCGAGCTGTTCGGCGGGCCGCTCGCCGATCTGCAACTGGTGCAGGGCCATCTCGCCGACATGGCGCTGGATGTGGATGCCGCCGCGTTGCTGGTCTATCGCGCCGCCTGGACCAAGGACCAGGGCGCCGAGCGGATCACCCGCGAAGCGGCCATGGCCAAGCTCTACGCCACCGACCGTGCCCAGCAGGTGATCGACAAGGCGGTGCAATTGCATGGCGGTGACGGGGTGCGCAAGGGCCATATCGTCGAGAGTCTGTATCGTGAGATCCGCGCGCTGCGTATCTACGAGGGGGCTTCCGAGGTGCAGAAGGTCATTATCGCGCGCAGTGCACTGGGAAACGCATGAATGAATGCTGGCGCAGCTCAATCGCTGACAACAACAACGTCTCTGACGATGGAGGCCCACGATGTCAGGAAAAACGGCCCATCTCGATACCTTCACCCGGGACAGCCTGCCGCCTCGCGACCAATGGCCCGAACTGAGGCTGGCGGGGTTCGACTATCCACCGCAACTCAACGCCGCCGTCGAGCTCAGTGACCGGCTGGTCGAACGCGGGTTCGGCGAGCGCATCGCGCTGATCGGCAACGACCGGCAACGCACCTATCGCGAACTGGCCGAGTGGACCAGCCAACTGGCCCATGCGCTGGTCGAGGACTATGGCGTGAAACCCGGCAACCGGGTGCTGATCCGTTCGGCCAACAACCCGGCGATGGTCGCTTGCTGGCTGGCGGCCACCAAGGCCGGTGCCGTGGTGGTCAATACCATGCCCATGCTGCGCGCCGGCGAGCTGGCGAAGATCGTCGACAAGGCCGAAATCAGCCATGCGTTGTGCGATACCCGGCTGCTCGACGAGTTGCATACATGTGCCGAAACCAGTCGCTACCTGACTCAGGTGATCGGCTTCGACGGCACCGCCAACCACGACGCCGAGCTCGATCGTGCCGCCCTGCACAAGCCGGCGACGTTCACCGCCGTGAATACCGCCCAGGACGACGTCGCCCTGCTCGCCTTCACCTCCGGTACCACTGGCCAGCCCAAGGCCACCATGCATTTTCACCGCGACCTGCTGATCATCGCCGACGGCTATGCCCGCGAGATTCTGCAGGTCACGCCGGACGACATCTTCGTCGGCTCGCCGCCGCTGGCCTTCACCTTCGGGTTGGGTGGGCTGGCGATCTTCCCGCTGCGTTTCGGCGCCACCGCCACGTTGCTGGAGAAGGCCTCGCCAGCCAACATGATCGACATCATCGAGACCTACCGGGCGACCGTTTCGTTTACGGCGCCCACGGCCTACCGTGGTATGTTGAAGGCGATGGACGAAGGTGCCGATCTGTCGAGCCTGCGTGTCGCGGTCTCCGCCGGCGAGACCTTGCCAGCTCCGGTCTATGAGGAGTGGAGGCAGAAAACCGGCAAGCTCATGCTCGACGGCATCGGCTCCACCGAGATGCTGCATATCTTCATTTCCAACCGGCTCGACGATGCCAGACCGGGATGCACCGGCAAACCGGTGGGGGGCTACGAGGCACGGGTCGTCGATCTGGAGATGCAGGAAGTGCCGGTGGGTCAAGTCGGCAGTTTGGCAGTGCGGGGACCTACCGGTTGCCGCTATCTGGCCGACGACCGTCAGCGCCAATACGTGCGCGATGGTTGGAACCTCACCGGCGACAGCTTCGTTCAGGACGAGCAGGGGTACTTTCACTTCGCCGCGCGCAGCGACGATATGATCGTCTCCGCGGGTTACAACATCGCCGGCCCGGAGGTGGAGGCGGCATTGCTGGCGCATGACGAGGTGCTGGAATGCGCCGTGGTCGGCGCGCCCGACGACGAGCGTGGCCAGATCGTCGAGGCGTTCGTCGTGCTGGCGCCGGGTGTGGTGGGTGACGAGGCGTGTGCCCAACGTCTGCAGGGCTTCGTCAAGCAGAGCCTGGCACCCTACAAGTACCCGCGCTCGGTGCGTTTCATCGATGAGCTGCCCAAGACGGCAACCGGCAAGATCCAGCGCTTCCGCCTCAAGCAGGCGTACCATCCCGCTGCCGCCAATGGCCAGGCATGACGCCAACCACAACGAGATGACGTGACAACAGCACCTGTGCACAAGGGGATCTAAACAATGAAGAAAATGACCGCCATCGGCCTCGGCCTGTTGATGTCGACCGGCCTGGCGTCGCTCCACGCCCAGGCCGACGAGGTCAAGATCGGCATGATCACCACCCTTTCGGGAGGCGGGTCGCACCTAGGCGTGGATATCCGCGATGGCTTCCAGCTCGCCCTCCAGCAGTCCAGTCGCGACGACATCGAACTGCTGGTGCAGGACGATGCCCGCAAGCCCGATGTGGCCAAGAGCCTGGCCGACGAGTTTATCCAGCGTGACGAGGTCGATATCCTCACCGGCATCGTGTGGTCGAACCTGGCCATGGCGGTAGTGCCCTCCGTGGTGCGCCAAGGGGTGTTCTACCTCTCGCCCAATGCCGGGCCTTCGGACCTGGCGGGGCGTCTCTGCCACGAAAACTACTTCAATGTCGCCTGGCAGAACAACAACCTGCATGAGGCCATGGGTGCCTACATGCAGCAGCAGGGTCTCAAGAAGCCCTTCATCCTGGCACCCAACTACCCGGCCGGGACCGATGCCCTGGAGGGCTTCAAGAGCCGCTATGGCGGTGAACTGGCCGGCGAGATCTACACCCAACTGGGGCAGACCGACTATGCCGCCGAGATCGCCCAGATTCGTGCCAGCGATGCCGACAGCGTGTTCTTCTTCCTGCCGGGTGGTATGGGCATCGCCTTCACCAAGCAGTTCCATGGCTCGGGTGTCGAGCTGCCGATGTTCGGGCCGGCGTTCTCCTTCGACGAGATCATCCTCGGTGCGGTAGGTAATGCAGCGCTGGGTGTGGTGAACACCTCACAGTGGGCCTACGACCTGGACAATCCCACCAACCAGGCTTTCGTCGAAAGCTTCCGTGAAGCCTATGGCCGCACACCGACCCTGTATGCCTCGCAGGGCTTCGACACCGCCAACCTGATCCTCAGTGCCCTGGAGACGGCGCACCCGGATGATGCGGATGCCTTCCGCGAGGCCTTGCGCGCCGCTGATTTCGAATCCACACGCGGCGAATTCCGCTTCGGCAGGAATCATCACCCGATCCAGGACATCTACGTGCGTACCGTGGTCGCCGGCGACCACGGCCAGCCGACCAATCGGCTGGTGGGCGTTGCCGTCGAGGACATGCAGGACGTCTTCGTCGATCAGTGCCAAATGTAGATCTATCCAACCGTTCGGATCGGCACTCCGATCCGAACGGTGATTTCATCTCGCCTGATTCAGGGACGCCATCGTGACCCTATCCCTGCTATTCGAACAACTTCTCAATGGCCTGCAGCTCGGCACCATGCTGTTTCTGATGGCCAGCGGCCTGACCCTGGTGTTCGGTGTGATGGGCCTGATCAATCTCGCCCATGGTTCCTTCTACATGGTCGGCGCCTTCGTGACCGCCTGGACCGCCGGTACCACCGGGTCGTTCTGGGTCGGCCTGGGGGCAGGCATCCTGGCTGCCGCCGCGGTCGGCGCCGTGGTCGAATTGCTGGTGATTCGTCGCCTCTATCATCGCCAGCATCTCGATCAGGTGCTCGCGACCTTCGCCCTGATCCTGATCTTTTCCGAGGGCACGCGTTGGCTGTTCGGTTCCTCGCCACTATGGCTCAACGTGCCCGAAGTACTGTCGGGCTCCGTGGCCTTGCCGGGCGGATCGCGTTACCCGGTGTTCCGGTTGGTGATCATCGGCGTGGGCGTGCTGGTGGCGGTGGCGCTGTTCCTGCTGATTTCCCGCACCCGCCTGGGCATGCGCATCCGCGCCGGCGAAAGCGACCGGGAAATGATCGGGGCGCTGGGAATCGACATCGCCAAGCTCTATACGCTGGTGTTCGCCCTGGGGGCGGCCCTGGCGGGGCTGGCCGGGTCGATGATCGGCGCCCTGCAATCGGTGCAGGTGGGCATGGGCGAGCCGGTGCTGATCCTGGCTTTCGTGGTGATCGTGATCGGCGGCATCGGTTCGATCAAAGGGGCGCTGATCGGCTCGCTGCTGGTAGGCCTCGTCGATACCCTGGGCCGGGTGTTCCTGCCGTCGCTGTTCAAGCTGTTCATGACCCCGGCCGAGGCCTCCGGGGTCGGGGCGGCACTGGCCTCGATGCTGATCTACGTGCTGATGGCCATCATCCTGGCGTTCAAACCGAAAGGGCTGTTTGTTGCCAATGACTAGATTACACAAGGGCGCACTGCACAAGACCTCGGGCACGACGCCGGTGTCGATGCCGCGCATGCGCCGTGAAACCTGGGTCAACTGGGCGCTGCTCGGCCTGCTGCTGGTGGCACCGCTGATCGCCAATGCCCTGGGGGAGATCTACTACGTCAACCTGGCGACCCGCATCGCGATCGTCGCCATGGCGGCGGTGGGGCTCAATCTGGCGATCGGCTATGGCGGCATGATCAGCTTCGGCCATGCCGCCTTCTTCGGGCTGGGCGGCTATGTCGCCGGCATCAGCGCGTTTCACGCCTTCGACATGACACCGGTGCTGAGTTGGCCCGTCACGATGCCGGGAACCGACAACCTGCTGGCGATCTGGCTGGCGGCGATGCTGTCATGCGCCGTGCTGGCGCTGGCGATCGGAGCGATTTCGCTGCGTACCTCCGGGGTGTACTTCATCATGATCACCCTCGCATTCGCCCAGATGATCTATTACTTCGCCGTCTCCTGGCCGACCTACGGCGGCGAGGACGGGTTGCCGATCTACCTGCGCAACCAGTTCCCCGGGCTCGATACCAACGATCCGCTGACCTACTTCCTGATCTGCTTCGCGGCACTGGTGCTGGCGCTGGCGATCACCGCGCGCCTGATGCAATCGCGTTTCGGTGCGGCGCTGAGCATGGCGCGGCTCAACGAGACGCGCCTGGCCACGGCGGGGATCGCCCCCTATCCGATCCGCCTGGTGGCATTCGTGATCTCGGCGGTGATCACCGGTCTGGCCGGGGCGCTGTTCGCCGACCTCAACGGCTTCGTCGGGCCGAGCATGCTCAGTTGGCATCGCTCCGGCGAGATCATGGTCATCGTCATCCTGGGCGGTGTCGGCCGGCTCTATGGCCCGCTCTCCGGGGCCATACTGTTCGTGCTCATGGAAACCCTGCTCGGCGGGCTGACCGAGTACTGGCTGCTGTTCCTAGGGTTGGTGCTGCTGTTCGTGGTGCTGTTCGCGCGCGGCGGCGTGATGGGGCTGCTGGCCGGGAGGGAGCGTCATGTCTGAGGCCGTGCTGACGCTTAGTCACCTGCACAAGCGCTTCGGCGCGCTGCAGGCCACCCAGGATGTGTCGCTCGACCTCAAGGCGGGGGAAATCCATGCCCTGATCGGCCCCAACGGGGCCGGCAAGTCGACCCTGATCGGCCAGATCACCGGCCACCTGACGCCCGACCGGGGCCAGGTGCGGCTGACCGGTGAGGACATCACCGCGCTGAGCGTGGCGCAGCGGGCGCGACGGGGCCTGGGGCGCAGCTTCCAGATCTCCTCGCTGGCCGATTCGCTGTCGGTGTTGCGCAACGTGATGATCGCCGTGCAGGGCCTGCAGGGGCACAGTTTCCGCTTCTGGAAGCCGGTGCATCGCGATGCCAGTCTGGTGGAGCCGGCACGCGCGGCCATCGCGCGTATGCGGCTCGAGGCGCGTGCCGAGACGCCGGTGTCGGAGCTTTCCCACGGCGAGCGTCGCCAGGTGGAAGTGGCCTGTGCGCTGGCGTTGAGGCCGCGCGCCCTGCTGCTCGACGAGCCCATGGCCGGGTTGGGGCCGGAGGGCTCGGCGCGACTCACCGAACTGCTCGAGGAACTCAAGCACGAGGTGCCGATCCTGCTGATCGAGCACGACATGGACGTCGTGTTCCGCCTCGCCGACCGCATCTCCGTGCTGGTGGCGGGGCAGGTGATCGCCCATGGCGTCGGCGACGAGATCCGCGCCAATCCACTGGTGCGCGAAGCCTACCTGGGGGACTGACATGCTGACCATCACGAGTATCGAAACCTTCTACGGTCCCTCCCAGGCGCTGTTCGGCGTCGACCTGCAGGTTGCCGCGGGGGAGATGGTGGCGCTGATGGGCCGCAACGGCATGGGCAAGACCACCACCATCCGCTCGTTATTCGGCCTGACCCCGGCTGCCAGCGGTACCATCGAGTTCGAGGCTCGCGACCTGCGCAAGCTGCCATCCTATCGCATCGCCCGCTTGGGGCTAGGCCTGGTGCCGGAGGGGCGTCGCTGCTTTCCCAACTTGACGGTACGCGAGAACCTGATCGCCACCGCCCGCCCCGGCCAGTGGGATCTGGCGCAGGTCGAGCGCCTGTTCCCGCGCCTGGCCGAACGTGCCGAGCAGTCGGCGCAAACCTTGTCGGGTGGCGAGCAGCAGATGCTGGCCATCGGTCGGGCGCTGATGACCAACCCGCGCCTGCTGGTGCTCGACGAGGCCACCGAGGGCCTGGCCCCGGTGATCCGCAAGGAGATCTGGGCGGCCATCCGTACCCTCAAGCAGCAGGGGCAGTCGACGCTGATCGTCGACAAGTCGCTTTCCGAGCTGCTGCCGCTGGTCGACCGCTGCACCATCCTGGAGAAAGGGCGTACGGCCTGGAACGGGCTGCCCGGCGAGCTCGACGAGGGGATCCGCGATCGTTATCTGGGAGTATAAGGAGATCATATGCCATACGTCACCCACCGCAAGGTGCGCTTCCAGCATTGCGACCCGGCGGCCATCGTCTTCTATCCGCGTTACTTCGAGATGATCAACTCGGTGGTCGAGGACTACTTCGCCGAGGTGGTGGAAGTCGATTTCCGGGCCATGCATGTCGAGCGCCATGTGGGCGTGCCCACCGCCTCGCTCGACACCCAGTTCCACGCCTCCAGCCGTCTCGGCGACGACTTGGAGTTCCGCCTGGAGCCGACAGCAGTGGGCACGACCAGCCTGACGCTGTCCATTCACGTCCATTGCGGAGATGAACTCCGCCTGAGCTGCCGGACGACCCTGGTGTTCGTCGACATGGACAGCGGCCGCCCCATTCCCTGGCCTGATGCCATGCGTCAGCGTCTTGTCTCCGAGCTTTCATAAGGACCCTTGCCATGACGTCACTCAAGGCCCATGAGTTGCTGCACCCTGCCCACTGGAAACCCGCCGTGGGGTATGCGAACGGCATGCTGGCCGACGGCCGTCTGCTGTTCGTGGGCGGCCAGATCGGCTGGAACCAGGATCAGGTCTTCGAGAGCGACGACTTCGTCGCGCAGATCCGCCAGGCCTTGGAGAACATCGTCGCCGTGCTGGCCGAGGCCGATGCCGGCCCCGAACACATCGTGCGGCTGACCTGGTACATCACCGACAAGCGCGAATACCTGGCGCGGCTCAAGGAGGTGGGAAACGCCTATCGCGCCGTGCTGGGCAAGCACTTCCCGGCGATGACCATGGTCCAGGTGGCGGACCTGATCGAGGACCGCGCCAAGGTCGAGATCGAAGCCACCGCCGTAGTGCCGCAGCGCTGAGTCATCATGCCCTGGCTGCCGTATCTCAGTGACTCAAGCGCTCGATGGCGGTAATGAAATCGCCACCGGGACGAACGTAGTGCTCAAGAATCGAGAAGTGATCGTCACCGGCCTTGAGATCCGCATGAACCTCGATTCCCCGGTCGCGCAGATGCTCGGCGTAGGCGTTCATCTGGCGCGCGAACTCGGCGGGTTCCGCGCCGCCGGCGGTCAGGAGCACCGGGGCTGCGACCCGCGGTGGCAGGAACAGTGGGCTGTAGTCCGTCACCTCGCGGCCGGTGAGTTGCAGACTGGGCTGCAGCCAGGAATACGGAAACGGTCGCAGGTCGAATAGCCCGCTGATCGCCAGCGCACCCTTGATCAGGTCGTTGGGCAACCCGAACACCCCCTCCCAGTCGGTCGCCATCAGCATGCCGCACAAATGGCCACCCGCCGAATGCCCGGACACCGTGATGCGCTCAGCATCGGCTCCCAACTCGCCGGCATGGCGATAGAGCCATGCTAGCGACGCCTGGCACTGACGCACCAACTCGCTGAACGGCACGCTTGGACACAACGCGTAGTTGACCACTGCCACGTTGATGCCGGCTTCCACCAGCCGTTCGGCGACGAACGAGAACTCCTTGTGACTCAACGAGCGCCAGTAGCCGCCGTGAAAGAACACATGCAGTGGGGCATTGGCCTGCTGTGCGGGGAACAGGTCCAGGCGTTCCGTCAGCGACGGGCCATAGGCCACATCCTCGCGCACCGTCAGGCGCGAACGGGTCGCCGCGCTGCGCTCGCGCCAGTCGGCGAGCAGCGCCGCTCTATCGCGACCACGCATCGGGTCGTACTGGGCGTCGATCTGTTCCTGGGTGGCGAAGTCGCGGTAGAGCATGGAGGATCCTTGCTTGTGCTTGGTTCTCTTCTGGGCAGTTTACGTTAGATACATCTCAGTATCGCCGCCGTGGTGCGTCAGAAGATTTTCACGCGATGAGTTGCACCACGCTACCATGGCTTGCATTCATAGCTGATGGATTAAAAGGAATTCATAATGATCCTCGACCCGATGATGATGAATGCCCTGGCAGCGCTGCTGGCCTTCGTGGTGGCCTGGGCCCTGTCGAGCTGGCGTGCGGGGCGTCGGCTGGGGAAGGAGAGTGCCGAAGCGGCACGCCTGCGCGAGCAACTGGCGCAGGCCAATGTCGGCCAGGCGCGCTTGGAGTCCGAATGCGATGCCGCGCGCCAGGCGCTGGATCGGGCGCAACAGGATGGTGAGGCACTGCAGGCGCGATTGACCGAGTTGCAGGAGCGCGAGCAGCGCCTGCGCCAGGAAAGGGCCAGAACGACCGAGACGCTGGCGCTCAAGGAGGCGCATTTTCGCGAGCAGCTCGAGCTGGTCAAGGAGAGCCGCGACCAGTTGAAGCGTGAGTTCGAGAATCTCGCCAACGAGATCCTCGAGCGCAAGGGCAAGGCGTTCTCGGAGCTGTCGCAGAAGAACATCAGCGGCCTGCTGCAGCCGATCCAGACGGAGATGAAGGGCTTTCGCGAGAAGGTCGAGTCGATCCATCAGCAGGAGACCGAGCAGCGCGTGCAGTTACGCACCGAGCTGCAGCACCTGCAGACACTCAACCGCGCGATCACCGACCAGGCCGACAAGCTGACCACGGCGTTGCAGGGGCAGAAGAAGATCCAGGGCAACTGGGGCGAACTGATGCTCGAGAACGTGCTCGACGGTGCCGGCCTGCGCCGCGGCAAGGACTACCAGCGCGAGGAGAGTTTCAACACCGAAGAGGGCCGCCGCCGCCCGGATGCCATCGTCTACCTGCCTCAGGACAAGCACCTGGTCATCGACGCCAAGACCTCGCTGGCGGCCTATACCCGCTACGTGAACAGCGACGACGACGTCGAACGCCGCCAGGCCCTGGCCGAGCACTGCCGGGCGGTCTCCGATCGCATCACCGAGCTGGCCGATCGCCACTACTACGACCTCCCGGGGCTCAATTCGCCGGAGGTGGTAGTGATGTTCATCCCCGTAGAGTCGGCCTATGTCGAGGCGCTCAAGTACGACGAGAGCCTCTACCAGCGCGCCATCGAGAACAACGTGCTGGTCGCCACGCCGACCACGCTGCTCACCAGCCTCAATATCGTGCGCCAGCTGTGGCGCTTCGAGGACCAGAGCAAGCATACCGCCGAGCTCGCCCGGCGGGCCGAGAAGTTCTACAGCAAGCTGACCACCTTCCTGGGCAGCATGGAGGATGTCGGCAGGAAGCTCGACGGGGCGCGCCTGAGCTACGACAAGGCCATGGGCCAACTGGTCAACGGCAAGGGCAACCTGATCAAGCAGACCGCCGAGTTCAAGGAGCTGGGCGTGGCGGTGAAGAAGGAATTGCCCGAGGAACTCGTCGATCGTGCGCGGCTGGAGCTGGACAGCGACACGGTTCGTCCCATGGATGACCGGCAGGAGCCAACACAGGAGAGCAGTCTCTGAGAGGCGGCTGTCACGTTGTTGTCACGACAGGCCGGTACAAACTGGCCACGGTTTGTCGTGACTGACACTTGATACAAGGAAGATCCCCATGGCTTTCAATCGTCGCGCGTACTTCGAAGACGCGGAAAACACTCCCAGCAACGTTGACATCAAGGCCCCGATCGGCGAGATCATCGCGCAACGCTATTCGCGTCGCGGCTTTCTCAAGGGGATGGGCTATGGTGGCCTGGGCGTAGCCGCCATCGGCGCCATGAACCCGCTCAGCGCCGCCATTGCCGCCGAAGGCGAGGCTTCCGACCGCTTCGGCTTCGACGAGATCGCCCATGGCGTGGACACCACCCACCATGTCGCCGCCGGGCATGATGCCGACATCCTGATCCGCTGGGGCGACCCGCTGTTTGCCGGGGCCCCGGCCTTCAACCCGCACAACCAGAGCGCCGATGCCCAGGAACAGCAGTTCGGTTACAACAACGACTATGTGGGCTTCGTACCGCTGGAAGGCCGCTTCGACCACGGCCTGCTGGTGGTCAATCACGAGTACACCAACGAGGAACTGATGTTTCCCGGTCTGCCCGGTCCGCAGGACGAGCATGACTTCACCGGCATCACCCGCGAGATGGTGGAGATCGAAAAGGCGGCTCATGGGCTATCGGTGGTCGAGGTCAAGCGCGAGGGCGGCAAGTGGCACTACGTTCGGGATAGCCGCTACAACCGTCGCATCACCCCGCGTTCCACCGCGATGACGCTCTCCGGCCCGGTGGCCGGCCACCAGCGCGTTCGGACCAGCGCCGATGCCGAAGGCCGTCGCGTGATCGGCACCCTCAACAACTGCGCTGGTGGCACCACGCCCTGGGGCACCATTCTCACCTGCGAGGAAAACTTCCACGGCTACTTCCTGGGCGACGCCGAGTTCCACCCGGAAAAGGACAAGCTGGCCCGCTACGGGGTGCCCGGCATGTCCTATGCCTGGGGTCGCTTCGATTCACGCTTCGACATCGGTCAGGAACCCAACGAGCCCAATCGTTTCGGCTGGGTGGTGGAGATCGATCCCCTGGATCCCACCTCCACGCCGATCAAGCGCACCGCCCTGGGCCGGTTCAAGCACGAAGGCGCCGCCAGCGTGCTCACCGAAGATGGCCGCCTGGCGGTCTACATGGGCGATGACCAGCGCTTCGATTATGTCTACAAGTTTGTCAGCCGCGATGTCGTCGACCGCGCCGATCCGGCCGCCAACCGTGAACTGCTCGATCACGGCACCCTCTATGTGGCGCGCTTCGACGAGGATGGCACCGTCACCTGGCTGCCGCTGGTACATGGCGAGGGCCCACTGACCGCCGAGAACGGCTTTGCCAGCCAGGCCGATGTGCTGATCGATACCCGCCTGGCCGCCGATGCCCTGGGCGCCACTCCCATGGACCGCCCGGAGGATATCGAAGCCAATCCGGAGACCGGTGAGGTCTACGTGATGCTGACCAACAACGATAAGCGCACCGGCGAGCAGGTGGATGCCGTCAACCCGCGTGGTGATAATGTCTTCGGCCACGTCCTCGAGATCGTCACCGAAGGTCGGCACACCGCGACGCAGAACCGCTGGGAGGTGCTGGTCAAGTGCGGCGATCCGGCGCGCGGCGAAGTGGGCGCGATGTGGAACCCGGCCACCAGCGAGAATGGCTGGTTCGCCTCTCCCGACAACTGCGCGGTGGATGCCCGAGGACGGCTGTGGGTCACCACCGACCAGGGCGGCAACTGGCCGAAGTCCGGTACCGCCGATGGCGTCTGGGCGATGGAGACCCAAGGCGAACGCCGCGGTACCGGCAAGATGTTCTTCCGCGTGCCGGTGGGGGCCGAGATGTGCGGTCCCTGCTTCACCCCGGACGACACCACGCTGTTCGTCGCCGTACAGCACCCGGCCGCGGATGGCGCCGAGGACTTCGACGGGCATCAAGGCCGTTCGAGTTTCGAGACCCCTGCCACTCGCTGGCCGGACTTCGAGGACGGCATGCCGCCGCGCCCTTCGGTGGTCGCCATCACCCGCCAGGGTGGCGGCGTCATCGGCTAAGAAAGCCGAGTGGCAATGGATGAACCATGAACCCGCATCTCTCGATGCGGGTTTTCTCGTTAAGGGGAGGGCGTTGCCTCGGCTAATAAGGCGTCTCGAAGGCTCGCTCTTTCCTGACACCGAGGCCGGGCAGCGTGACTACGCCCCACCCATACGCCGCCCCTACGCCCCAGGGGGATGAGGAATACACGACAAGGATTGGCGAGTCTAGGAGCGTTCAATCTTGACGCTCGATAACAACAAGGGGCACTAGACTCATGACCAAGCTTCTCACTTCATTGCTTGCCGCTTCCTTGGGGGCCGGCCTCGCACTGCCGGCGATGGCCTTCGAGGACGACAAGCTGACCCTCTGGATGGGCGACAACAAGGGGCCCAAGGGCATCCGCGAAGTCGGCCGCCAGTTCACCGAAGACACCGGTATCGAGGTGGAAATCGTCACGCCGGATAACCTTACCGACCGCTTCGCACAGGCCGCCGGTAGCGGCCAGGGGCCGGATATCGTGATCTGGGCCCACGATCGCCTGGGCGAGTGGGCGCAGAGCGGGCTGCTCAAACCGATCAAGCCGTCCGACGACTATCGAGAGCGCTATTTCGACTTCACCTGGGATGCCATGGTCTGGAACGGCGAGACCTATGGCTATCCCATCTCGGTGGAGTCCCTCGGCTTGATCTACAACAAGGACCTGGTGGACGCGCCGCCGGAAAGTTTTGCCGAGTTGGTCGAGCTCGATGCCGAACTGACCAAGGAGGGCAAGAAGGCGATCCTGTTCGATTACGGCGAGCCCTACTACGGCTGGACGCTGCTGGCCGCCAATGGCGGCTATCCCTTCAAGCGCACCGAGACCGGCTTCGATGTCACGGATATCGGTGTCAATAACGAGGGCGCCGTGGAGGGCGCGGCGTTGCTGGCGGAGTTGATCGAAAGCGATGTGCTGCCGCGTGGCACCGATTACAGCGTGATGGATACCCGCTTCAATCGTGGTGAAGTGGCCACCATGATCAGTGGCCCCTGGGCGTGGAGCAATCTCGAGCAGAGTGGCATCGATTTCGGGGTGGCGTTGTTGCCCAAGGTTGGCGATGAACGTGCCAAGCCGATGTTCGGAGTGATGACGGCGATGATCAACTCGGCTTCACCCAACGACTTCCTGGCCACGGAGTTCCTCGAGAGCTACCTGCTCAGCGAGCAGGGCATGAGGACCTTCAACAGCGATGGCTCCCTGGGTGCCGTGGCGCACCGCGCCTACCAGGCAGAGCTGGCCGAAGACCCAAGGATCGCAGCGACGCTGGAGAATGCCGAGATCGGCGAGCCGATGCCCAACATTCCCGAGATGGGCGCCTTCTGGGCGGCAATGGAGCCGGCGTTGCAGAACATCGGCAGCGGTCGCCAGGCACTCCAGGAAGCACTCGATGCCGCGGCACGCCGGATGCGCCAGTAAGCCTCTCCAATGTCCCGGGCCGATCCCCAGGGACGGCCCGAAACCCAGGGTTTTCCCCATGTATACGACCAATGCTTCGCGCGGCTTGCCGCGTCATCGTTCTCGCTACCTCGCCGAGCGTTACACCCGCTGGGCCATGCGCGCGCTGATGGCGGTGCTGGTACTCTCGACACTGTGGCTGGTGGTGGCTTTCCATCTGCGCGGGCAGTGGATGTTCGCGTTGCTGTTTCTGGTGCTCGGTGCCTCACTGGCGATCGTCTTCGGAAAACGCACCCTGATGAGCCATCGCTACGTGTTTCCGGCATTGGCCGGCATGGGCGTGTTCGTGATCTTCCCGCTGGTCTATACCGTCGGTATCAGCTTCAGCAATTACAGCTCCAGCAACCTCCTCAGCGAGGATCGGGTACGTGCCCAATTCCTGAGTCGCACCTACCAGGCCGAAGGAGCCGCCTTCGACTTCCAGCTCTACCGCGAGGGCGATCAACTGCGGCTGTATCTCGAAGCCAAGGGCAATGCCGGGCTGGAAGGCGTTCGGCGCCTGATCTCCGAACCACTCGCCAAGGCCGGGGAAGGGCAGTGGCTTGCGGTGCGCCCGGTCGAGACGGCACCGGCCGGCGAGCCACTGGGCCTGCGTGAGGTGATCGCCAATCGCGACCGGCTGCAGGCATTGACCCTGGTAACGCCGAACGACACCGAGCTCAGCATGGCCGGCCTGCGAAGCTTTGCGCCGATGCTGCCCCGCTACCGGGAGAACGCCGACGGTAGCCTGACCGATCTGCGCGACGGAGGTGTGTTGACGCCCGATCAGGAGAGCGGCTTCTTCATCACCGAGAGCGGCGAACGCCTGACACCCGGCTGGCCAGTGGCGGTGGGGCTGGACAACTATATGCGTATCTTTGCCGACCCCGATGTGCGCGGGCCCTTTCTGCAGATCTTCGTGTGGACCTTTGTCTTCGCCGGTTTGACAGTGGTCTTCACCCTGGCAGTGGGTTTCGTGCTGGCGTCGCTGCTGCAGTGGGATCAGCTCAAGGGCAAGGCCGTCTATCGCACCTTGTTGATCCTGCCCTACGCAGTACCGGCCTTCATCTCGATCCTGATCTTCAAGGGCATGTTCAACCAGCACTATGGCGAGATCAATCTGATCCTCGAGAACCTCTTCGGCATCAGCCCCGAGTGGTTCACCGATCCGTGGCTGGCGCGGACCATGCTGCTGATCGTCAATACCTGGCTGGGCTACCCCTACATGCTGTTGCTGTGCATGGGACTCATCCAGTCGATCCCGCGCGATCTCTACGAGGCCTCGGCGGTCGACGGCGGTGGACCGCTGACCAACATGCTGAAGATCACCTTGCCGTTGATCCTCAAGCCGCTGACGCCCCTGCTGATCGCCGCCTTCGCCTTCAACTTCAACAACTTCGTGCTGATTGCCCTGCTCACCGGAGGCAACCCGGACATCCTCGGCGCCAGCACTCCCGCGGGCACCACGGATTTGCTGGTCAGCTACACCTACCGCATCGCCTTCCAGGATGCCGGCCAGGACTTCGGCTTGGCGGCGGCCATCGCCACCCTGATCTTCCTGGTCGTGGCGGGCATGTCGCTGCTCAATCTGCGCCTGTCCAAGGTCAAGGTCTAAAAGGAGCCGTCTCATGGCCATGGTTCAACCCCGTTCGATCCGCACGCGCCGCCTGGGCGCGCACCTGGCGCTACTGGGCTTCGTGACGCTGGTGGTGTTTCCGCTATTGCTGGTGATCTCGATCTCCTTCCGCGAGGGCAACTTCGCCACCGGCAGCCTGATTCCCGAGCGTTTCTCGCTGGAACACTGGGCGCTGGCGTTCGGCATTCCCTGGGAGCGTGTCGATGGCAGCGTGATACAGCCGCCGTTCCCGGTGCTGCTGTGGCTGTGGAACTCGATCAAGGTGGCAGTGGTGTCCTCGATCCTGATCCTGCTGCTGTCCACCACCAGCGCCTATGCCTTCGCGCGTATGCGCTTCAAGGGCAAGACGCCGCTGCTCAAGGGCATGCTGATCTTCCAGATGTTCCCGCCGGTGCTATCGCTGGTGGCGCTGTATGCGCTGTTCGATCGCTTGGGGCAGTTCGTCGGCTGGCTGGGAATCAATACCCATGGCGCCTTGATTCTCGCTTCGCTGGGCGCGGTGGCGCTGCATATCTGGACCATCAAGGGTTATTTCGAGTCGATCGACGGTTCGCTGGAGGAAGCCGCCATGGTCGACGGCGCCAGTACCTGGCAGGCCTTCCGGCACATCCTGCTACCGCTGTCGGTACCCATCCTGATGGTGGTGTTCATCCTCGCCTTCATCATGTCGATCATGGAGTACCCCATGGCCTCGGTGCTGCTGCTCGACGAAAGCAAGCTGACCCTCGCCGTCGGCGCCCAGCAGTACCTCGCCGACCACAATCAGCGCTGGGGGGACTTCGCCGCCGCGGCGGTGCTCTCCGGGCTGCCGATCACCATTGCCTTCCTGCTTTGCCAGCGCTGGATCGTCGGTGGGCTTACGTCGGGTGGCGTCAAAGGCTGACTTTCCTCGTCCTGAGCGAATCCCTGCTCGACCCCGGTTTCGGCCGGGGTTTTTTGCGAGTTGCGCAGGAGGCATTCAGGTGCCGAAGCGGGCCGCAACGACTCGCTCCGCGATCGCCAGCAAGCCTTCGGGCTGCCAGGCGGAGCGTCCAATGAAGAGCCCGGCTACCTCCGGCAGCGCGGCAAGCGCGGCACAGTTGTCGAGGTTGACGCTGCCGCCGTAGAGCACCGGGATGGACGTGCCCTGGGGCGTCGTCGGCAGTGCCTCGTGGATATGGCGATGCATCCAACCGGCGTCGTCGGCGGTGGCTGGCGTGCCATGCTCACCGATGGCCCATACCGGTTCGTAGGCGATCAGGACCTTGTCCAGGTCCTCTTCGGCGACACCATGAAGGGCGATGCGGCACTGGCGGACCACGGTGTCGGCGGCGACTCCCAGGCGCTTCTCCTCGGCCGTCTCGCCAACACAGATCAATGGGCGTAGCCCGTGGGCCAGGGCGGCCTTGACCTTGAGGTTGATCGCCGCATCGGTCTCATTGAAGTATTCGCGGCGCTCCGAATGCCCCAGCTCCACGATATCGGCGCCGCAGTCCTTGACCATCGGTGGTGAAATCTCGCCGGTAAAAGCGCCGTGGTCGGCCCAGTGCATATTCTGGGCGCCGACCATCACCGGCTCATCGACCAGTGTCTGGCAGACGTGGTGCAGGGCGGTAAAGGGAGGGATCACGAAGCCCTGCAGACGTTCGTCCCCAAATCGATCGCCCCCGCGCAGGGCCTGCGCATAGTGGGTCGCTTCGTCCAATGTCTTGTTCATCTTCCAACTGGTGCCTACCCAGAACGGCGTCGTCATGGCGTGCTCCTGTGGTGTGGTCGGTGGTGAGATCGGCTCAGTCGTGTCGGATGCCGTAGTCGCGGATCCAGTGCAGTGAGTCTTCCGTCGTGCCGCTGGGGGTGTACTCCAGCGAGACGTAGCGATCGAAGCCCATGCGCTCGAGCTCGGCGAACAGGAAGCGGTAATTGATCTCGCCGGTCCCCGGCTCATGCCGGCCCGGGTTATCCGCCAGTTGAATGAAGCCGATGCGTTCGTCGTAGCGACGCACCGTTTCGATGAGCTCCCCTTCCGAGCGCTGCATTTGATAGAAGTCGTACTGGATCAGCAGGTTGGGATGGCCGACAGCGTCCAGGAGAGCGGCAGCCTGGGTGGTGTTCACCAACGGGTAACCGGGATGGGTGATCGGATTGAGCGGTTCCACCATCAACTGGATGCCGGCCTGTGCCGTGGCTTCGGCGGCATGACGCAGGTTGTCGACCAGCGTCCTGTGCTGCCTCTCTTCGGACAAGTCGTCGCGCGGGTAGCCCAGCGGGCAGTTGAGTTGCGCGCAGCCGAGGTGTCTGGCGATTTCGATGGTGGCATCCACGCCTTCACGGAACTCGTTGGTTCGTTCAGGCAAGACGGCGATGCCGCGTTCCCCCGCCTCCCAGTCCCCGCCCGGCAGGTTGAAGTGCACGATTTCCACGTCGGCCTCGGTGGCGGCATCGCGAATCCGCTCGGGCCTTTCACAGAACGGGTAGGGGTTATGGAATTCGATGTGCCGAATTCCTGCTGCCTTGGCGCGGGCGAAACGGGCCAGGAAGGGCACCTCGGCGAACATGAACGTCAGATTGGTGGCGAGCTTTAGCATGTTGAGGCTCCAGCATTGTTGTGTTCCGACCTAAGGAAGACGGCAGTAAGGGCCGCCGTTTCACGGGGTGCCGGGAGGTGGGAAAACCGGTTGACAGCCCAAAAAATGTTCACTAGTGTTATTTTTAACATCAACTGAAAAAAATTTCAAAGCGGAAGTGAGCGATGAAGAACAACCATTCGAGCCATAGCGAAAAGGATCTGGCCCTGCGCGCCGCATGGCTTTCCTATGTCGGCGGCTATACCCAGGCCGAGATCGCCGATCGCCTGATGGTGTCGCGAATGAAGGTGCATCGGCTGATCGCGATGGCTCACGACATGGGCGCGGTCAAGGTCTTCATTCAGGGCTCTCCCGAGGACTTGCTGAAGCTGGAAGACGAACTGACGCAACGCATGAACCTCGAGGTCTGTTCCGTGGTGCCTGCCCTGCCCGTAGAGGAAGAGGTCAACCAGTTCGCCAACCTGGGAACGGCCGCCGCCCATTACCTGAAGAGTCGTCTGGATGCCAAGGATGTCGAGGTGCTGGGACTGGGCTGGGGACGGAGTCTGTCGGAGATGATCAACCGTCTTCCGCAGATGGACTACCCCGACCTGAAGATGGTCCCCGTACTGGGAAGTGTCGTACGCAAGATGGCCCTGAACCCCTATGACGTCATTCACCGCCTGGTCGACAAGACCGGTGGCGAAGGCTACCTGCTGCCGGTGCCACTGTTTGCCGACACCGCGGAGCACAAGCGGGTGCTGATGGAGCAACGCAGTGTCCAGGACGTGATCAATATCGCCGTTTCGGCCGACCTGACCATGGTGGGACTGGGGGCCGTACCGTCTCAAGGGCATTCCCTGCTCATGGAACTCGGGGAAATCGATGCCGAGGATGCTCGCCGACTTCACGAAGCCGGCGCCGAGGCGGAACTGCTGGGCCAGTTCCTGGATGCCCGTGGTCACCAGGTGGATTGCGAGATCAACAGCCGCACCCTGGGGCTGAGCCTCGAGCAGTTGCGTAACCACCGCATCGTCGCCGTCGCCGGTGGCGAAGAGAAGGTACACGCCACCCTGTCGGTGTTGCGCAGTGGGCTGCTCAAGGGGCTGATCACGGACGAGATCGTCGCTCGCCAGGTGCTCGCTCTGCTCGACGAGGGCGAGACGTAGGGCTCACGCCATCGCGATAACGAAAACGAATAGAACAACGACAACATCAGGAGACACGCCCATGCCGGATGACGTGATCGTCGGTCTGGATGCCGGCACCTCGGTGATCAAGGCGGTGGCCTTCGATCGCCAGGGCCGGGAACTGGCCAAGACCCAGTGCGAGAATCGACTCGAGACCTGCCCCGATGGAGGTGTCGAGCAGAGCCTCCCGGGTACCTGGGAGGCTGCCAGAACCACGCTCAAGAACCTGTTTGCCGAGCACCCGGCGCTCGCTCCGCAGCTTGCTGCCATCGCGGTGACCGGCCAGGGCGACGGTACCTGGATGATCGACGACCAGGGACGGCCCGTGGGCGATGCCCTGCTGTGGCTCGACAGTCGCGCCAGCGACATCGTGTCCCACTGGCGGGCGACTCGCACCGGGCCCGAGACCTATCGCCGTACCGGGACCGGGCTCAACCAGTCGATCCAGAGCGGCCAGCTAAGCTGGCTCGATCATCACGCTCCCGAGCGCGTCGCCGCGGCGGCCACCATCTTCCACTGCAAGGACTGGCTGTATTTCTGCCTGACCGGCGATCGTGCCACCGACCCGGCCGAGGCGTTGTGGACCTACGGTGACTTCCGTAGCGGCGACTACTCGGACGAAGTGCTCGAGCAGTTCGGTCTGGCCAAGTACCGCGAGCGACTGCCACGGATTCTCGACGGCAGTCGCGAACATGGCGACCTCGGTGCAGAAGTGGCCCGGGAGATCGGGGTGGCCGAGGGCACCCCGGTGGTGCTGGCGCCGGTCGACATGCTGGCCACCGCCCTCGGTGCCGGCGTCTATGAGCCCGGCAAGCGGGTGGCCTGCAGCATCATCGGCACCACCGGGGCGCACCTGTGCGTGCGCGAGGACCCGCGCGACATCGTGCTCAGCAACCAGTCCTGCTACACCATGCCCTGCGTCGCGCCCGATACCTGGGTCCAGCTGTGCTCCAACATGGCCGCCACGCTCAACCTGGAGTGGTTCGTCAAGGGGCTCAACGAGATGCTCAAGGCGTTGGGCGAAACGCCGCTGACCGCCGAGGGTCTGTTGCCCCGGCTCGACGCGGCGCTGGCCACCATCGAGCCGGGACGGGTGATCTATCACCCCTTCATCTGCGCCAACGGCGAACGCGGTCCCTTCTTCAACCCCCGCGCCCGGGCCCAGTTCCTGGGACTCTCCACCGAGGTCAACCATCTGCACATGGCGCGGGCCATCTACGAGGGTGTCGCCTTCGCCGCTCGCGACTGCTACCACGCCCTGGAGGCCCACCCCGAGGAGTTGCGACTGACCGGCGGTGCCGCCCAAAGCAAGACGTTGTGCACCATCCTCGCTTCGGTGATGGGCGTGCCGGTACGCACCATGACCCGGGGCGAAACCGGCGCCGCCGGCGCCGCCATGGTGGCGAGCCTGTGCCTGGGACACCACCGCGACCTCGCCGAGGCCTGCCAGACCTGGGTGACCCCCTTCCTGGCCGAAGAGTGCGTGGCGCCCGATCCTGCCCTGCAGAACCTCTACGAGCGGTTGTTCGGGGTCTATCGCCGTTCTTATACCAACTCGGACGGCTTCTGGCGCCATCTCGAGCGCGTCACCGCCGAACGCTGAAGCGGCCCACGATTTCCCCGAATGGAGGCAACCATGTCCGACTCATCCGCCAAGCCCCAGACGCGCGACCGTCGCCCCCTCTACGACCTGTTGATCATCGGTGCCGGCATCAACGGTGCGGGCTTCGCCCGCGACGCCGCCGGTCGCGGCCTGTCCGTCGTCCTGTGCGAGAAGGACGACCTGGCCCAGGGCACCTCATCGCGCAGCGGCAAGCTGATTCACGGCGGCCTGCGTTACCTGGAGTACTACGAGTTCCGCCTCGTGCGTGAGGCACTCAAGGAGCGCAGCGTCATGCTGAAGAAGGCGCCGCACATCATCTGGCCGATGCGCTTCGTGCTGCCGCACAGCCCCGAGCAGCGCCCGGCCTGGCTGGTCCGCGCCGGCCTGTTCCTCTACGACCACCTGGGCGGCAAGGACGACCTGCTGCCCGGCAGCCGTGGCCTGGACCTGCGTGCCTGCCCGGAGGGCGAGGCGATCAAGGACGATTTCCCCAAGGGTTTCGAGTACGCCGATTGCTGGGTGGACGATGCCCGCCTGGTCATTCTCAATGCGCTCGACGCCGAGCGCCTCGGGGCCAAGGTCTATACCCGTGCCGCCTGCACCAAGGCCACCCGGCTGGCCGACCGTTGGGAGGTCGAGCTCACCGATACCGAGAGCGGAAAGATCACCACCCTCGCCGCCAGGGCGGTGATCAACGCCGCCGGCCCTTGGGTGGGCAAGGTGCTCAAGGGGGCCTTCGACCAAAGGGGCAAGGACAGGGTCAAGCTGGTCAAGGGCAGCCACATCGTCCTGCCCAAGCGCTACGCCACCGCCAACTCCTACCTGCTGCAGAACGACGACAAGCGGGTGATCTTCGTCAACCCCTACGAGGGCGACAAGCTGCTGGTAGGCACCACCGACATCCTCTACGAGAGCGATCCGGACAAGGTGACCATCGACCAGGAGGAGATCGACTACCTGCTCGGCGTGGTCAACCGCTACTTCAAGACCCCCTATACCCAGGACGACATCCTGACCAGCTTCTCCGGTATCCGTCCGTTATTCGATGACGCCCAGGACAACCCCTCGGCGGTGACTCGCGACTATGTCTTCGATGTCTCCGATGCGAACGGCAAGGCGCCGCTGCTATCGGTGTTCGGTGGCAAGATCACCACCTATCGCAAGCTCGCCGAGCACGGTCTGGAAAAGCTTGCTCCCTACTTGCCGGAGATGGGCAAGACCTGGAACGAGACCGCGCCGCTGCCTGGTGGCGACATGCCGGGGGCCGACTTCGAGGTCTTCCTGAAGGGGCTCAAGCGCGACTATCCCTGGCTCGAGGAGGCCACCGCCACCCGCTACGCCCGCCTCTACGGCACCATCGCCCGACAGATCCTCGGCGAGGCCAAGAGTCATGAGGATCTGGGCGAGCACCTGGGGGCCGATCTCTACGCCCTGGAAGCCCGCTATCTGGTCGAACACGAGTGGGCTCGCAGCGCCGCGGACATCCTCGAGCGACGCACCAAGCTCTACCTGGTCATGAGCGATGAGGACGTCGAGAGGGTCGAGGCCTGGGTGGCGCGGGAGGTCGGTGAGCCCAGGGGCGCCAGGGCCGGTGCCAGCGCCGACAGCGTCGCCACCTCCTGAGCCCGGCCCGCCGCTTGCGCCGGCACAGACAATCCAACAACAAGAGGTTTTTCACCATGAACGCATCAGTCAACGCCGGACCGATACCTCGCCCCAGGAAGGGGCGTGGACTCGTCACGGCAATCGGTATCGCGATCGTCCTGCTGGGCGCCATGGCCCTGGACACCGAGGTCGTGAAGATTGGCTCGGAAGCGGATCTGCGTGATGGCGGCTTTTCGGCGGAAGGCTTCGGTGCGGAGCAGTTCCCCATCGTTCGGGCCAGCGTCGAGGAGCGTGCCGTCGAAGCCGGCGAGTTGGCGGCCGCCATCGCCGAGGACCAGGCGGCAGCCGGCGAGCGCTATGGGGTACCGTCCGGCATCGGTCCGGTGATTCCCCTCAGCTTCTCCGGCGTGGTCGGAGAGGGCAAGGCCGGCATCTACACGGTCGATGTCGAAGGTGTTCCCGAGGATCTGACGATTCGGGTGCAGACCGGGCCGGCCATCAACGGGACCGATCTGCGCGATGCCACCGGCACCATCCAATTCGGCCAGTTCACCAACCAGATCGAGTACCAGAATGCCGCTGCGGCGATCAACGCCGAGATGAAGCAGCAGGTGCTGGCGGATATCGACACCGGTGACCTGACCGGCAAGACCATTTCGGTCACTGGCGTCTTCCAGCTGATCAATCCGCACAACTGGCTCGTGACACCGGTCCGGCTGGACGTGCAGTGAGCCAGACATCCCTCAAGGGTGAGCATGTCATGAGTCAGATACCTCACAAAGAAGACAGCGTCGATGAAGTCATCCTTTCGGCACGCCACATTGCCAAGTCCTTCGGCAATGTCCATGCCCTGAAGACGGTGAACTTCGATATCCATCGCGGTCAGGTCACCACCCTGTTCGGCGAGAACGGTGCCGGCAAGTCGACGTTGATGAAGATCCTGTCGGGGGTGCTTCAGCCGACATCGGGCGAGATCCTCCTGGATGGCCGCCCGGTGAGCGTCACCTCGACCACGGAGGCGCAGCGTCTCGGCATCTCGATCATCCATCAGGAGCTGAGTCTCGCGCCCAATCTCAGCGTGCGCGACAACATCTTCATGGGACGCGAGCTGGGTGGGTCGACCAACATCGACTACGCCGAGGAGGAGCGCCAGACACGTCTGCTGATGGAGGAGCTGGATGAGCCCATCGATCCGCTGACCCTGGTGGAGGACCTGCGCCTGGGGCAGCAGCAGATCGTCGAGATTGCCCGGGCGCTATCGGCGGACTCGCGAATCCTGATCATGGACGAGCCGACCTCGGCGCTCTCCGCCTCGGAAGTCGAGGTGCTGTTTCGGGTAATCCGCGATCTCAAGAGCCGTGGCGTCTCGATCGTCTATATCTCTCACCATCTCGAGGAGGCGCTGCAGATCACCGACCACGCGGTGGTGCTGCGCGACGGCGTCATGACGGCCTATGCCCAGCGCCAGGACATCGATCTGGAGTGGATCGTGCGCAACATGGTCGGCGAGGGCTTCGACCTCGGTTCGCCGCCCACCGGCTACCGCATGGGAGACGTGGCGCTGTCGCTGCGCGAGGTATCCGTCGCGGACGCTTCGGTGCCCGACCGCTCGGTCGTCGACCGGCTATCCCTCGACGTGCGTGCCGGCGAGATCGTCTGCATTTACGGCCTGATGGGCGCGGGTCGCACCGAGTTGCTCGAGAGCGTCGCTGGCCGCATCCCGCTGACGGGGGGCAGTGTCGTGCTCGAGGGCCATGACGTCTCGAGCCTGAGCATCGCCGAGCGCATCGAGCAGGGCCTGGTGCTGGTGCCCGAGGACCGCCAGCGCGACGGGCTCGTGCAGACGATGTCGGTGGGCGAGAACCTCTCGCTGGCCAGTATCGGCGCGTTCACACAGTGGCTCTTCACCTCGCGCCGGCGGGAACGGGATGTCGTCGAGGCCTCCATCGGCAACGTGCATATCAAGACCGACGGCGGTGGGGCCGACATCGGCTCGCTGTCGGGCGGCAACCAGCAGAAGGTCGTCATCGGCAAGATGCTGGCGACGCATCCCCGGATCGTGCTGCTCGACGAGCCCAGTCGCGGTATCGACATCGGTGCCAAGGCCGAGGTGTTCCGGCTACTCAGCGAAGGCGCGCGGCAGGGGCTGGCCGTCGTCTTCTCGACCTCCGAAGTCGGCGAATGCCTGAGCATCGCTCACCGGGTCGTGGTGATGAGTCGCGGCAGGATCTCGGCGGAGTTCGGTGCCGACGTCACTAAAGAAGAGATCATGGCCGCCTCGGGTGAAGCCGTGGTCGCGTGATCCACACGAATAGCGGAGTACATAACAATGACCAACGTCAGCCAAGCTGCAAATGGCTCCCAAACGAGATCGTCCGGTGGCGGCTTCGACCTGGGACGCCTGCTGCTCGAGGGCAGGGCGTTTTTCGCCCTGATCGCCATCATCATCATCTTTTCGACACTGTCGCCGGTCTACTTCTCGGCGAACAACTTCCTGACCATGTCATCGCATGTGGCGATCTTCGGACTGTTGTCCATCGGCATGCTGCTGGTCATCCTCACCGGCGGCATCGACCTGTCCGTGGGCTCGACACTGGGGTTCGCGGGCGTCTTCGCCGGCTTCCTGATGCAGGGGGTGTCGTTCGAGTTCTTCGGCGTCGTGGTATATCCCCCGGTGTGGGCGGTCGTCGTCCTGACCTGCGCCTTGGGTGCCTTCGTCGGCGCGATCAACGGCGTGCTCATTGCCTACTTCAAGGTGCCGGCGTTCGTCGCGACCCTGGGCATGCTCTACGTCGCCCGCGGCGTCGCCCTGCTGATGACCGACGGCCTTACCTACAACAACCTCGGCGGCAGCCCGGAACTCGGCAATACCGGCTTTGATTGGCTCGGTTTCAATCGGCTGTTCGGCGTGCCGGTCGGTGTGCTGATCATGGCGGCCGTGGCCATCGCCGCCATGCTGGCGCTGACACGCACCCCCTTCGGCCGCTGGGTCTATTCCACCGGCGGCAACGCCCGGGCGGCGGAACTGTCCGGGGTGCCGGTCAAGCGCGTGCAGGTGACGGTCTATGTGCTGTCGGGGATCTGCGCCGCCATCGCCGGCCTGGTGCTGTCGTCGCAACTGACCTCGGCAGGACCGACGGCGGGTACCACCTACGAACTGACCGCCATCGCCGGCGTGGTCATCGGCGGCGCGGCGCTGACCGGCGGCCGTGGCAACGTGCGGGGCACGCTGCTCGGGGCCTTCGTGATCGGCTTCCTGTCCGACGGGTTGGTGATCATCGGTGTCTCGTCCTACTGGCAGACCGTATTCACGGGTGCCGTCATCGTTCTCGCCGTGCTGCTCAACAGCATTCAATACAGCGGCCGGAAGAAGAAGCGCCCGGCGCCTTCCGACGCTCAGACGTCTTCCTCACAGCAGCGTACCGCGACCTGGCGTGCGGATACCGCTGTGGAAAGCCCAGCCGAGGAATCGGCATCACAACCACAACAGTAAGGAAGGTCCACCATGTTCAAGACTGGAAAGCGCCTGCTGATCGCCGCTCTCGCCGTGAGCGCTCCGCTCTTCGCCGGAGCCGTCTCGGCCCAGGATCAGGGGCTCATCTCGATCATCGTCAACGACAATTCCAACCCCTACTGGTTCACCGAGGGCAAGGTTGCCCGCGAGACCGCCGAGGAGTTGGGTTATCAGGCCAATGTCAGTTCCCATAAAGGCGATACCAACGCCGAGAGCCGGCAGATCGATACCGCGATCACCAATCAGGCCAAGGCGATCATTCTCGACCCGGCCAACGCCGACGGTTCCATTGGCGCCGTGCGCAAGGCCGTCGACGCCGGCATCCCGGTGTTCATCGTCAATGCCGAGATCAACCAGCAGGGACTGGCCGAGGCGCAACTCGTATCCAACAACGCTCAGGGGGCGGCGTTGGGCGCCCAACAGTGGGTACAGGAAATCGGCGGCGAGGCGACGTACGTCGAACTCAAGGGCGCGCCCTCCGACAATAACGCCGCGACACGCTCGAACGGCTACGAAACCGTGCTCAGTCAGTACCCGAGCCTGGAGCGGGTCGGCGTGGACGTCGCCAACTGGGATCGCACCCAGGGCTACAACAAGATGCAGAGCTTGTTGCAGGCCAATCCCAACATCCAGGGGGTGATCAGCGGCAACGATGAAATGGCGCTCGGTGCGATCGCAGCGCTCAAGGAAGCCGGCAAGCTCGACGACGTGGTGGTCGGTGGGTTCGATGGCTCGCCCGACGCGGTCGATGCGGTCAAGGCCGGCGAGATGGCCTACACGGTTCTGCAGCCGGTGGCTATCTTCTCCGAGCAGGCGGTTCGCATGGCAGATGAGTACATCCGTACTGGTGAGACCGGCCTTAGTGGTGAGAAGCACCTCTTCGACTGCCTCCTCGTCACCACGGACAACGTGGATCAGTACACCGCTCCCTTCGTGCTCGCGCAGCAATAGGGAACACTTTCTAGCTCCTTTTCAAGCACCTAGGTACGGGGGCAAGGCGAAGCGAGGGTCTTTTGCCATGGGTGAGGCGGATTCCGCCGAACGGGCTGGCCATGGATGGCCAGTCCAGGTCCTGCAAGCGAAGCAGGATGCGAGAGCGTAGCAGGGCAAAAGTAGCGCCCATGGAAGGGTTTACAGCGCCCTCGCGAAGGCTTGTCGACGGGCCACTCCTATCCCATCTGATACGACACCGCCCGGCCAAGTGCCGGGCAGTGTCGTTGAGGTGTCGTGCGTCAGCCGTTCAGTTGCCGCGCCTGGCGATGGTTCTCCAGCGTCATGGCGCAAGCCTCGGCAGCCTCGCGTCCCTTGGTCACGAAGTGCTCGTGGAAGAACGCTGTGTGGGTGGCGTGCTCGTGGAAATGGTGCGGGGTGAGCACCACCGATAGCACTGGGACTTCGCTGTCGAGTTGCACCCGCATCATGCCGTCGATCACCGCCTGGGCGACGAAGTCGTGGCGATAGATGCCGCCATCGACCACGAAACCGGCACCGATAATGGCGTCATAGCGACCGCTCTTGGCCAGCAATTTGGCCTGCAGGGGAATCTCATAGGCGCCGGCGACGCGGAATACCTCGACCCGGTCGGCGTCGATGCCGTGCTTCTCGGTGAGAGTGGTGGTGAATGCCTCGCGGGCCTGGTCAACGATATCGCTGTGCCAGCTGGCCTGGATAAAGGCGATACGTGGGGATTGGCTGGGGGTGGACTGATTCATGGTCTTCCTCATTTATCATAACCAGAATCAGGGCATGCGGAACCAATCGCCGGGTGCGAGTACCCGTCAACGGAGCCGTTCTCTTCCATCCGGACTATCACCGTCGGCTTCGGAATCGCACCGAATCTGCTGACCCCGGTCATGGCCGCGTCGCCAGGAAAGAGACGCAGGAACCGGACCGGGCGCTCGCGGGCTGAGGCAAAAGTCGCCATCACCGCCGGTGGGGACTTTCACCCCGCCCTGAGAACACGTGACCGTGGTTTCCCACGGTCACGTCATTTTACGTTGAGCGGCATGGCGGCGCCAGGCCTAGCTGACTTCTTTCAGCAGTTTTTCAGCCTGCTTGACGACATTGTCGACAGTGAAGCCGAAGTGCGGGAACAGGTCTTCCGCCTTGCCGGACTCGCCAAAGGTACTCATGCCGACGATGCGCCCGTCGAGGCCCACGTACTTGTACCAGTAGGCGTAGTGGCTGGCCTCGATGGCCAGGCGCCGGGTCACATTGGCCGGCAGCACCGCCTCGCGGTAGCTGGCGGGCTGGGCATCGAAGGTGTCGGTGGAGGGCATCGACACCACGCGCACCGCCTTGCCCTTGGCGGCGAGCGCTTCGGCGGCGTCCATCGCCAGGCCGACCTCGGAACCGGTGGCGATCAGGATCAGCTCGGGCGTCACCACGTTGTCCTTGAGGATGCTCTCTTTCAATACGTACCCACCACGCTCGATCTCGGCCAGCTGCCGCTGGGTGCGCGGCTGGTGCGGCAGGGTCTGGCGCGACAAGACCAGCGCGGTGGGCGCGCCATGGCGCTTGAGCGCGGCCCC
>NZ_JBHRUG010000010.1:0-11172 GCF_042646605.1 Litchfieldella rifensis
GGGCAGGCGTTCAACGAGATGGTCAAGAACGGCGAGCTCAAGGCGCCGGTGGTGATCGGCCGCGACCACCTGGATTCCGGCTCGGTGGCCAGCCCCAACCGCGAGACCGAGGGCATGATGGATGGCTCCGACGCCGTCTCCGACTGGCCGCTGCTCAATGCCCTGCTCAACACCGCCGGCGGGGCCACCTGGGTCTCGCTGCATCATGGCGGCGGCGTGGGCATGGGTTACTCCCAGCACGCCGGGGTGGTGATCGTCGCCGACGGCACCGATGACGCTCACGCCCGCCTCGGCCGGGTGCTGCGCAACGACCCGGGCACCGGGGTGATGCGCCACGCCGACGTCGGGTACGAGCTCGCCAAGACCTGTGCCCGAGAGAACGCTCTCGACCTGCCGATGGTCACGTCATGAAACTCCGGGCGGGGCATCGCTCCGCCCGCCACAGGAGAACCCTATGAAGCCTTTGCAGGGTGTTACCGTCCTCGACCTGTCGCGTTTTCTGGCCGGCCCTTATTGCACGGCCATGCTTGCCGATCTCGGCGCCGAGGTGATCAAGGTCGAATCGCTCCAAGGAGATGACAGCCGCCATGTAGGCCCTTTCATCAAGGGGGAAAGCATCTATTTCTCGATGCTCAACCGGGGCAAGCGCAGTGTCTGTCTGAATCTCAAGGACGCCGACGATCTGGCTCGCTTCCATGCGCTCTGCGCGGATGCCGATGTCCTGGTCGAGAACTTCCGTCCCGGCGTGACCCGGCGCTTGGGTATCGATGAAGCCACCCTCCGCGAGCGCCATCCCGGGCTGGTCTATTGCTCTATTTCCGGCTTCGGCCAGACCGGCACCATGACCAGCAAGCCGGCCTACGACATCATCGCCCAGGCAATGTCCGGGATCATGGCCGCCACCGGCCCCGACGGCGGGCCGCCGACCCGGGTCGGCGAGTCGCTGGGGGACGTGGCTGCCGGCATGTTCGCTAGCTGGTCGATCTGTGCCGCCCTGTTTCAGCGCGAGCGAGATCCACACCAGGCCGGCTGCTACCTGGATGTGTCCATGCTGGACTGCCTGTTCGCCATGCAGGTGACCAACCTGTCCCAGTTGATGGCCAATGGCGAGGCACCTCAACCAGTGGGCAACCGGCACCCCTTGTCCGCTCCCTTCGACAGCTTCATGGCCGCCGATGGCCAAGTGGTTATCGCCGTAGCCAACAACAGCCTGTTCGCTCGCCTCGCCGAATGCATGGGGACACCGGAACTGGTCGATGACGAACGCTTCAGCACCGATGAATGGCGCTGCGCCCACCAGGCCGAGCTGAAGGATCTGATCGAGGCCTGGACCGCCGATCTGGAGGTCGCCGAGGTCTGTGCCCGTCTCGATGAGGCAGGGGTGCCGGCGTCGCCGATCTTGGACATCAAGCAGGTCGCCGAATCGGACCATGCCCGGGAGCGGAGCCTGCTGACGCCCACCGCAACCTGGCAGTCGCCGTCCCAGCCCGTCTTCTTCAACGGCCGCAAGGTGGCGACCAACCAACCGGCACCTGCGTTGGGCGCCCACAACGCATTGCTCGATAAGGAGAGCTCCCGTGCATTTTGACTTCACCGAAGACGAACTTGCGTTCCAGGATGCCGCCCGGCGCGTGTCCGCCGATGTGCTCAAGGCCAACGCTGCTCGCTACGACGACACCCGGGACTTCTGCAGCGAGAGTCTGCACGCCCTGGGGGAACTGGGCTTCTGGGGGATGAACCTGCCCTCCGAGTTCGGCGGTGTCGACATCAGCAGTATCGGCATGTCACTGGCGGTGGAAGAAGTCGCCTATCACTGTGCCGCCACCTGTTCTTCGCTGACGGCACATTTTCTGGCCACCGATTCTGTGCTGGTAGGAGGCACCGAGGCGCAGAAGCAGGCGTTACTGCCGCTGTGCGCTGCCGGTGAGAAGCTCGGCGCTTTCGCCCTCACCGAGCCCGGGGCCGGCTCGAATCCTGCCGAGATGCGGACCAAGGCAGTGCGATGCGAGCAGGGGTGGCACCTCACCGGTACCAAGCACTACATCACCAACGGCGCCTTCGCCGACTTTCTGGTCGTCTATGCCAAGACCGATGAGGCGCTTGGTCACCGGGGCATCTCGGCCTTTCTGCTTGACCGAGACACCGCGGGTCTCGCGTTCTCCCATCCCGAGAAGACGCTGGGACTGCGCGGCAGCCATATCTACGAAATCGGCTTTGACTGCTTCGTGCCCGAGAGTGCGCTGCTCGGCGAAGAGGGGGCTGGATTCGCCACTGCCATGGAGGTCCTCGACCGTGGACGCGTGGAGGTCGCGGCCATGAGCGTGGGTATTTCGCGAGCAGCCTATGACAACACCCTGGCCTGGTCCCATGACCGCCTGGTAAGCGGAAAGCCGCTGTGCAGGCATCAGGGAATCCAGTGGATGCTGGCCGAGATGCACACGCAGCTCGAGGCCGCGAAGTTGGTGACCTACAAGGCGGCCTACGCCAGAGATTCCGGCTACCGCTTCAGCCTCGAGTCGGCGGTGGCCAAGCTATTCGCCTCCGAGGCTGCGGCCAAGATCACCGACCAGGCGGTGCAGATCCATGGTGGCTACGGCTACATCAGTGACCTGCCCATCGAGCGTTACTACCGAGATGCCCGGATCACTCGCATCTTCGAGGGTACGTCGGAGATTCAGAAGATCATTATCGGTCGCGCCATCACGGCGTGACGATAGAGCTCAAGGAGTTGTCGAGATGAAAATCCTCGTCGCGGTCAAACGCGTCATCGACTACAACGTCAAGATCCGCGTCAAGGCGGATCACTCCGACGTCGACCTCACCAACGTCAAGATGGCCATGAACCCCTTCTGCGAGATTGCCGTGGAAGAGGCCGTGCGGCTCAAGGAGAAGGGCGTGGCGAGCGAGGTGGTGGCGGTCACTATCGGCCCCAAGGCCGCCCAGGAGCAGCTGCGCACCGCGCTGGCGCTGGGTGCCGATCGTGCCGTGCACGTCGAGACCGATGCCAAGGTCGAGTCGCTGGCCGTGGCCAAGCTGCTGGCCAAGGTGGTCGCGGACGAGCAACCGGGCCTGACGATTCTCGGCAAGCAGGCCATCGACACCGACAACAACCAGACCGGCCAGATGCTCGCCGCGCTCGCCGGCCTGCCCCAGGGCACCTTCGCCTCGGAAGTCGTGGTGGAGAATGACAAGGTCCAGATCACCCGCGAGATCGACGGCGGCCTGCAGACCGTCGCGCTGTCGCTGCCGGCCATCGTCACCACCGACCTGCGCCTCAACGAGCCGCGCTACGCCAAGCTGCCCGACATCATGAAGGCCAAGAAGAAGCCGCTCGACGTCAAATCGCCGGCCGACCTCGGCGTCGAGGTGGCCAGCCGGCTCACCCTGCTCAAGGTCGAATCGCCGGCCGAGCGCAAGGGCGGTATCAAGGTGGGCTCCGTCGACGAGCTCGTGGCCAAACTCAAGAACGAAGCCAAAGTGCTTTGAAGGGAGCCGATTTCATGAGCATCCTGGTTTTAGCCGAACATCATGATGGCGTGCTGGCCGGCGCTACCGCCCACGTGGTTGCCGCTGCACAAGCCATCGTCGGCGACATCGACGTGCTGGTCGCGGGCGAGAACATCGGCGCCGTGGCCGATGCCGCGGCCAAGCTCGACGGCGTGAGCAAGGTCCGCGTAGCCGACAACGCCGTCTACGCCCATCAGCTCGCCGAGCCGCTGAGCGCGCTGATCGCGGAGCTGGCCGACGACTACAGCCATGTGCTGGCGGTGGCCTCCACCACCGGCAAGAACGTGCTGCCGCGGGTCGCCGCGCTGAAGGACGTCAGCCAGCTCTCCGAGATCGTCGCCGTGGAGTCTGCCGACACCTTCAAGCGCCCGATCTACGCCGGCAACGCCATCGCCACGGTCAAGAGCGCCGACAGCCTCAAGGTCATCACCGTGCGCAGCACCGGCTTCGATGCTTGCCTTGATAGAGGGCCGGAAGGTGGCACCGCCGCCATCGAGAGCGTCGATACCGTGGTGGAAAACAGCCAGTCGACCTTCATCAAGCAGGAGCTGGCCGAGAGCGACCGTCCCGAGCTGGCTGAGGCCAAGGTGGTGATCTCCGGTGGGCGCGGCATGGGCAGCGGCGAGAACTTCAAGCTGCTCGAGGGCATCGCCGACAAGCTGGGCGCGGCGATCGGCGCCTCGCGCGCGGCGGTCGATGCCGGCTTCGTGCCCAACGATATACAGGTCGGCCAGACCGGCAAGATCGTCGCCCCGGAGCTCTACATTGCGGTGGGCATCTCGGGAGCGATCCAGCACCTGGCCGGCATGAAGGATTCCAAGGTGATCGTGGCGATCAACAAGGACGAGGAGGCGCCGATCTTCCAGGTGGCGGACTATGGCCTCGTGGGTGATCTGTTCGAGGTATTGCCGGAGCTAGATGAAAAGCTCTAGGTGATGCCTTTGTCCCGGCGAACCAGTAAGCGGCGTCACCGTTGCCAGGCCTAGATCGAAACGGTGACGCCTTTCCCTTAACTCTCATTCACGACCCGGTCGCGCCGAGGTGTCTATCAGCTCGACCCTACCACCCCATGGAGATACACAATGAACAAACTCGATGTGGCTCAACCCGGCACTGCTGGTGCCATGAAGGCACTGGTTGGCAGCCTGATCGGACTCGGCATCTTCTTCGTTCCCCTCCCGGTGAAAGAAGGGGAGAGCAAGATCCCGCTGGTCATGATCATCGACTATGTGAAGGCGTCGATTGGCGGCTCCATCAATTATCTCACGCTTGGCATCATCGGCTTGCTGTGCCTGACCTGGCTGATATCTCGTGTCTCCAGCCATGAAGGTATCCGCGAATATCATCGCAGGGATGGCGTGATAAGTGGCCTGACTTTCTTCCTAGCCGCCTTCTTCGCAGTACTGCTGGTGTTCAACATCGGCCCCGACTGGCTGCTGCACGATGACGTGGGCGGATTGGCCCTCTATCTGGGCGGCAGCGTTTTCCTCACCGTGACCATTGCCGGTTTCTTCGTTCTCTTCCTCACCGAGTTCGGCTTCCTGGAATTCATTGGCACCCTGATGGAGCCGCTGATGCGTCCGCTGTATCGCTTACCCGGCCGTTCCGCGGTGGATGCGGTCGCCTCCTTCGTGGCGGCACCCGCCGTGGGCATCTTCATCACCAACAAGCTGTATACCGGTGGTTACTACACCCAGCGGGAGTCGGCCAGCATTGCGACCAACTTCAGCATCTGCAGCCTGGGCTTCTTCGCCCTGTTGGCCTCCATCGGCGGGATAATGGAGTATCTGCCGCACATGATCGTCGCGTCCTTTCTGATCAACTTCACGCTGGCTGCCATCGTGGTGCGGATTCCGCCGCTGTCCCGCAAGCAGGATGTCTACTACGAGGGCCGTAAGCAGACCGCCGATGATCTTCGTTGCGACGATGAACGTCATATCCTGGCCCGCGCCTGCTCGGCCGCGGCTGCCCGTGCTGCCCAGACACGCCCCGAAGCCCTGTATCATGGATTCTGGGAGGCCATCACCTTCGCCCAGAAAATCGTTGCCTTCATCCTGTCCATCGCTACCCTGGCACTGCTGCTCGCCACTTACACGCCGGTGTTCGATTACCTCGGCGTCGTGGTCGAGCCGCTGATTCACCTGATGCAGCTGCCGGATGCCGAGGCGATTGCTCCTACTGTGCTGGTGTCCATCGCCGAGATCGCACTGCCGGTCATCATCATCTCGGGGGCCGAGGTTAGTCCCATGGCGATCTTTTTCGTCTGCACTCTCTCGACGGTTCAGATCATCTTCTTTACCGAGAGCGCCAACGCCATGCTGGAGTCCAGTATCCCACTGTCGGTTATGGATCTGGTGGCGATCTTCCTGATCCGCACCCTGCTGGCCATCCCCCTGGTGGCCCTGGCGACGCACCTGATCTTCTGACCTGGAACGCGTTATCCATCCACCGGGAAGGGAAGGGGGGAGGGGGGAACTGCCCCTCCTTGCCGATTCATTTCCCCAGAGACGAACGAAGGAGATGAGCCATGGAGCATGACGCCATGGACTTCGATGTGGTCATCGTCGGCGCCGGACCCGCGGGGCTCTCGGCGGCCTGCCGCCTCATGCAGCAGGCCAATGAGGCCGGCCTTGAGTTGACCGTCTGCGTGGTTGAGAAAGGCTCCGAGGTCGGCGCCCATATCCTCTCCGGGGCGGTCTTCGAGCCCCGCGCCCTGCAGGAGCTGTTCCCCGACTGGGAGGAACGCGACGCGCCCCTGACCACCCCGGCGATTCGCGACGAGCTCTACCTGCTCAAGGACGGCGCAAAGGCCCGGAAGCTGCCCAACACGCTTGTGCCAAAGAGCATGCACAACACCGGCGGCGACCTCACGCGCTACGTGATCAGCGCCGGCAACCTGTGCCGCTGGCTGGCCGAAGAGGCCGAAGGCCTCGGCGTGGAGATCTTCCCCGGCTTCGCCGCCCAGGAGGTGATCCATGACAAGGACGGCACCGTCAGGGGCATCATTATCGGCGACATGGGCGTCGGTGCCGATGGTCAGCTCAAGGATGGCCATATGCCGGGCATGGAGCTGCGTGCCAAGTACACCCTGTTCGCCGAGGGCTGCCGCGGGCACTTGGGCAAGCGGCTGATCAGTCGCTTCCAGCTCGACGCGGGCAAGGACCCGCAGCACTATGGCATTGGCCTCAAGGAGCTGTGGGACGTGCCCGCCGACAGGCACGAGCCGGGGCTGGTGCTGCACGGCTCCGGCTGGCCGCTGGATAAGCACACCCACGGCGGCTGGTTCCTCTACCATGCCGAGAACCAGCAGGTCGTCGTCGGCCTGATCATGGACCTCTCCTACCAGAACCCCTGGCTGTCGCCGTTCGACGAGTTCCAGCGCATGAAGCACCATCCGGTGCTCGAGCAGTACCTGGAGGGCGGCAAGCGGGTGGCCTACGGCGCCCGGGCCATCACCAAGGGCGGGCTCAACTGCCTGCCGAAGATGACCTTCCCCGGCGGCCTGCTGATCGGTTGCGACGCCGGCACGCTGAACTTCGCCAAGGTCAAGGGCCTGCACACCGCCATGAAGTCGGGCCTGGTGGCCGCCGAGGCGGTGTTCGAGGCGATCGCCCAGGGCGATGAAGGCGGCCACGAGCTGACCGCCTTCACCGAGAAGTGGGAGTCGAGCTGGGCCTATGCCGAGCTCAAGGAGAGCGCCAGCTTCGGCCCGGCGGTCCACAAGTACGGCACCGTGGGCGGTGGCGCCTACAACTTCCTCGACCAACTGCTCGGCGGCAGGCTGCCCAACGTCCACGACACCACCCCGGACCACGCCGCTCTCAAGCCGACCAGCGAGTTCGAGAAGATCGACTACCCCAGGCCTGACGGCAAGCTCTCCTTCGACAAGCTCTCCTCGGTGTTCCTGTCGAACACCAACCACGAGGAGGACCAGCCCTGCCACCTGAAGCTCGAGGATCCGGAACTGCCGATCCGCGACAACCTGCCGACCTACGCCGAACCGGCAAGCCGCTACTGCCCGGCGGGGGTCTACGAGGTGGTCGAGGGGGACGACGGCAAGCACAGGTTCCAGATCAACTTCCAGAACTGCGTGCACTGCAAGACCTGCGACATCAAGGACCCGGCCCAGAACATCACCTGGGTGGCGCCGGAGGGCGGCGACGGGCCCAACTATCCCAACATGTAGGTCGCTTGGCCATGATGAAAAGACCCCGCTGCGGCGAGGTCTAGATCCTGTTAACCGCCAGCGGCAATCAAAGCATCATGACAGCGAGCCAGCCGAAGACGATCAGCGGGATGTTGTAGTGCAGGAAGGTGGGCACCACGCTGTCCCAGATATGATCGTGCTGGCCGTCGGCATTGAGCCCGGCGGTGGGGCCGAGTGTCGAATCCGATGCCGGCGAGCCGGCATCGCCCAGGGCCGCGGCGGTGCCGACCAGGGCGACGGTGGCCATCGGCGAGAAGCCGAAGTTCAGCGCCAGCGGCACATAGAGGGAAGCGATGATCGGAATGGTCGAGAACGACGAGCCGATGCCCATGGTGATGAACAGGCCCACCAGCAGCATAATCAGGGCGGCCAGCCCCTTGTTGTCACCGATCAGGGCGGTAGAGCTCTCCACCAGCGTTTCCACCTCCCCGCTGGCCTGCATCACGCTGGCGAAGCCCGCCGCCGAGATCATGATGAAGCCGACCAGGGCCATCATGCGCATACCTTCGGTGAAGATGCCGTCCTGCTCGTGCCAGCGGAACACACCGCTCACCGACAGTAGGGCGAAGCCGAAGATGCCGCCGAGTATCATGGAGCCGCTGACGAGCTGGGTGGCCACGGTGCCGCCCAGGGCCACCGCTAGCACGCCAAGCTGCCAGGGTTTGAGATGGCGGGCCGCTTGGGCCTGGCTCTCGTCGCCATGCGCCAGGTCGAGGTCCTGGTAGTTGCGCCGGCGGCGATAACTGAACAGCACCGCGATCAGTAGGCCGAGTGCCATGCCGCCAATCGGTACGATCATGGCCATGGGGACCATTTCGGGGGTGACGTCGAGCCCCAGCGAGGTACCTGCTTCATTGAGGTTGGCGAGCAGGATGTCGTGAAGGAAGATCGAGCCGAAGCCCACCGGCAGCAGCATGTAGGGGGCGGTGATACCGAAGGTGATGACACAGGCCACAGCACGGCGGTCGAGCTCTAGGTGGTTCATCAGCTTCAGCAGTGGCGGCACCAACACCGGGATGAAGGCGATATGCACCGGAATCAGGTTCTGCGAGCTCACCGCGGCGGCGAGCAGGGCCGCCAGCAGGGTATAGGTGACCATGCGGCGGCTCCCGCCCGATTCGTCCAGATGGAAGCGACGGATCGCCCGGTTGGCCATCAGCTCGGTGATGCCGGAGCGGGAAAGGGCGACGGCAAAGGCGCCGAGTACCGCGTAGGACAGCGCCACGGTGGCGCCGTTACCCAGGCCGTCATTGAAGGCGTCGAGAATCGCGTTGAGTGGCATGCCCGCATAGAGACCGCCGACCAGGCTGGCGACGATCAGGGCGAAGACCACGGAAACGCGAGCGAGACTCAGGGTGACCATCACCAGGATGGCCAGCACGACAGCATTCATGATTGTCCTTGATCTTATATTGAGGGGGCGAATGTGAGCGACGATGCGCCGCCGCATGACGGCGCGGTCGAGATAAGGGGACGTCACCCGCACCGGAATGGTGCGGGGCCGGTTCAGTGGCTCGGCAGCAGGGTGTCGGGCACCAGGTCACTGAGGGTGCGATCGAGCAACAGCGCGGTGGCGGCCTCGATGTCCGGCGCGAAGAAGCGATCCTTGTCGTAGTAAGGCACGCTTTCGCGCAGGGTGTGGCGAGCCCGTTCCAGCGACTCGGTGGTCCTGAGACCATCGCGGAAGTCGAGCCCCTGACAGGCGGCCAGCCATTCGATGGCCAGTATCCCGCGTACGTTGGCGGCCATCTCCCACAGGCGCTTGCCGGCGGCAGGGGCCATGGAGACGTGATCTTCCTGGTTGGCCGAGGTCGGCAGGCTGTCGACACTGTGCGGGTGGGACAGGGCCTTGTTCTCGCTGGCCAGCGCCGCCGCGGTGACCTGGGCGATCATGAAGCCGGAATTGACGCCGCCGTGCTCCACCAGGAAAGGCGGTAGCCGCGACATGTTCTTGTCCATCATCAGCGAGATGCGCCGCTCGGTGAGCGAACCGATCTCGGCGATGGCCAGCGCCAGGTTGTCGGCGGCCATGGCCACCGGCTCGGCGTGGAAGTTGCCGCCGGAGATGATGTCGCCTTCCGTCGCGAATACCAGCGGGTTATCGGAGACCGCATTGACCTCTACCGCCAGCACCTCGGCGGCCTGGCGGAGCTGGGTCAGGCAGGCGCCCATTACCTGTGGCTGGCAGCGCAGCGAGTAGGGGTCCTGGACCTTGCCGCAGTCGGCATGGGAGTCGCTGATCTCGCTGCGCTCTCCCAATAGGTGGCGATAGGCCGCGGCGGCGTCGATTTGGCCTTGCTGACCACGTATGGCATGGATGCGCGCATCGAATGGCGCACGCGAGCTGAGCGTGGCTTCCACGGTCAGTGCGCCGCAAACGGTGGCGGCGGCGTACAGGTCCTCGGCCTCGAATAGCCCCTTGAGGGCGTAGGCGGCGGAGACCTGGGTGCCGTTGAGCAGCGCCAGGCCCTCCTTGGGGGCCAACGACAGCGGTTCAAGGCCGGCAATGGCCAGCGCTTCACGGGCCGGCAGCCACTCGCCCTTGTGGCGCGCCTGGCCCTCGCCGATCAGCACCACGCTCATGTGCGCCAGCGGCGCCAGGTCGCCGGAGGCGCCCACCGAGCCCTTGAGCGGGATGCGCGGATAGACCTCGGCATTGATCAGCGCGATCAGCGCATCGAGGACTTCGCGGCGAATGCCCGAGAACCCCCGGGCCAGGCTGTTGACCTTGAGCACCATGATCAATCGCACCAGGGCGTCATCCATGGCCTCGCCGACGCCGGTGGCGTGCGACAGCACCAGCGAACGCTGCAGGTCCTCGAGCCGATCGTGGGCGATGCGGGTCTGGGCCAGCAGGCCGAAGCCGGTATTGATGCCATAGACGGTGCGGTTTTCCGCCACCACCCGGTTGACGCAATCCACGGCCTGCTCGATGGCCTCGTTGGCGCTGTCAGGCAGGCTCACCTGCGCGGGGGTCTCGAAGACCCGGCGTGCCTGCGCCAGGGTCATCTTGCCGGGATCGATCTTCAGCGGTTCCATCACTTGTCTTCCTTCTTCAGCATCGGCAGGTCTAGTCCGCTCTCTTCCGCACAGCGTTTGGCGATAGCGTAGCCGGCATCGGCGTGGCGCATCACCCCGGTGCCCGGGTCGTTGCGCAGCACCCGGCCGAGGCGGGCGTGAGCGTCATCGGTGCCGTCGGCGACGATCACCACGCCGGCGTGCTGGGAATAGCCCATGCCCACGCCGCCGCCATGATGCAGCGAGACCCAGGTGGCCCCGCCGGCGGTGTTGAGCAGGGCATTGAGCAGCGGCCAGTCGGAGACGGCGTCGCTGCCATCCATCATGCCCTCGGTTTCGCGGTTGGGGCTGGCCACCGAGCCGGAATCCAGGTGGTCGCGGCCGATCACCACCGGCGCCTTGAGCTCGCCGTTCTTGACCATCTCGTTGAACGCCTGCCC
>NZ_JBHRUG010000011.1:0-17899 GCF_042646605.1 Litchfieldella rifensis
GCGAGCCAATCACGATGTTGAAACCATCGACTGGAGAGCCGTGTGCGGGAGAACCGCATGCACGGTTCGGAGGGCGGGGAGGCTATGCCTTCCCGACCCCTATCGAAAACCACCGTGGCTGCCTTCCGCGCACCGAGGTGGATGTTGGCACCGTGTAGAAGCGGCTTCAGCCGCTATTGGCTGTTGCGGAAAACCAGCCCTTCATCACGTCGGTAATTTGGCGCATTTCGTCCGGCGTGGTGATATAGGCCGGCATGGTATATAGCCAGCGGCCGAAGGGACGCAGCCAGACGCCATGCTGACGTGCAAAGCCCTGAACGCCCTTCAGGCTGGCGGCATCCTTCACTTCGATAACGGCGGTAGCGCCCAGGGCACGAACGTCGTTGACGGCGGGGTGCCGGCACAGTCGCTCATCGGCAACCAGTTCCTGTCGCAGGATAGCGTTGAGCGTCGCGATCTTGCCGAGATAATCCTCTTCCTCGAATACGGCCAGGCTTTCCAGGGCGACGCGGCAGGCCAGGGGATTACCCATGAAGGTAGGGCCATGCATGAAGGCATGGCCGGGATCCTCGCTCAAGAAGGCTCCATACACCTTGTCGGTCGCCAGGGTTGCGGCATGCCCCAGATAGCCCCCGGTCAATCCTTTGGACAACACCATGATGTCCGGCGTAACGTCGGCGTGCTCGGCGGCGAACATCCTGCCGGTGCGTCCGAAGCCGGTGGCCACTTCGTCGAAGACCAGGAGCACGTCGAATTCGTCGCATAATTCCCGCGCGGCCTGCACGTAATAAGGCGAGGTCATGTTCAGCCCACCGGCCGCCTGCAGCAGTGGCTCCATGAGCAGTGCTGCGATTTCCTGATGGTGAGCCTCGAGTACCTCGCGGAGCGCCTGGATATCGCCCTCTACGGCTTCTCCAGGGGCATCGAAGGGTGCCGTCGGGGCGGGAGCGAAGTGATGCCGGGGCAGGTAGCCGGCAAACAGGGAATGCATGCCTTCCTCGGGATCGCAGACCGCCATGCAACCAGTGGTATCGCCGTGATAGGCGCGCATCAGCGAAAGCAGGCGATGCTTGCCGGGACGACCGCGCTGCACCTGATACTGCACGGCCATCTTCATGGCGACTTCCATGCCCACCGAGCCGCTGTCCGAGAAGAACACATGATTCAGCCCCGCGGGGGTGATGCGCACCAGTGCCGCAGCCAATTGGTTGGCTGGCTCGTGTGTCAGGCCTCCGAGCATGACGTGGCATAGGCTGTCGGCCTGATCCTTCAATGCATCGATGAGCCGTGGATGAGAGTAACCATGAATCATGCACCACCAGGAACAGGTGGCATCCAGTAGCGACTCACCATTCTCAAGGGTGAAGTGCGCCCCCTGTCCGCCTACGACCTTCAGCGCCGGTGATTGGGTTTGCATCTGGGCATAAGGGTGCCATAGCGGGGATGCGGTCATGACGATCTCGCTGTTAACCTTTATAAAACGCAAGGTTAACAATAATGACCCTCCTTTGGCCAGTGATATGTCGACATTAAGCCATGAGGTAGGGAACCAAGCGCCGGTTTCGAGTGTCGTTTAAAAATAGTAGAAGGCATAAAGTTGGGTGTTTCCAGATGTCTCGGCATGAATCGGCTTACGGTTTTTCATGTTGTCGTTAAATAAAAATATCGCTAAGCTCTTGGCAATACCCAATGTAACGGTAACAATAGCATCGCATCCCATGCATCGACTGTGAATCTGAAGAAGGAAGTATCATGTCACTACTTAGCGATTACCTGCAGCAGGAACAGAAACTCAAGGAGCTGAACGAGAAGCTGGAGAAACTGCAGAACGATCCTCGCCTGAAAGCCGAACTCGAGTTCAAGGATAAACTCGAGGCGCTCATGAAGGAATTCGACAAGAGTGCTGCCGATGTGATCGAGCTGCTGAATCCCAAGCCGGCAGGCAAGGCCGCTGTCGCCGGTACTGCGACAACTTCCGGCGGTCGTCGCAAGCGTAAGCTGAAGATCTACAAGAACCCCAATACTGGGGAAGTTGTGGAAACCCGCGGCGGTAACCAGAAGACGCTGAAGGCCTGGAAGGACGAATACGGCAGCGATACCGTGGAATCCTGGCTGGTACGCGTGGAAGGCTGAGCCGGCTTCCACCGATAAACGCTGATTGAAGAAATGAAGCACCGCAATGTGCGTCCGCATCGGTTTTCGAAAGCAGCGTTGTCATTTCTGGCATCGATGACGCCGTCCCGGACTTTCGGGGCGGCGTCATGGCGTCTGGCATCTCATATTTTCGACGAGCGACGGTCGGTGCGGTCCGCAAGAGGCGAGTAGGGCGCCGGGGTGGTGTTGTCACGCTCCCCGCTCAGCGGTAGGCGGACTTCGATGCCGCTCTTCCGCTTGTGGCGTTGCCTCGCGTTCCCGTTTGGCCATAGCAGTTTCAGTGGTAGTCCACTGGCGAATTCCCCCCGCTCCGGAAGCGCCTTGGCCAACAAGAAGGTGAGAGTGTCTCCGAGTTCACTGAGGTCATCGACCGTCACACTGGCATAGCGATAGGCGGGCAAGCCCAGGCTTCGAAAGGGCAATGGGGGAGCCAGTTCATCGGCGATATCGGCTTTGATCTGGACGCCGAGATCGGCGCATGTAAAGTCGGCAGTCAGGGGATTCCCATGGACGATGGCAATAGGGCTCTCATCTCGTAATCGTTCGGGCAGTGCTTCCAGGGCTTCATGATCGAGGAAGTCGAGAGCCGTATTCCTTGCCGCCTGAGTGCTATAAAAGCGGGTCACTACGGTTTGTTGGTCCTTGGCATGACCAATTCGGACGTGATAGTCATGTTCCATTGTACGGCGACGTATCTCGAGCTTGAGTTTTTCCGCCTTACGAAACTCACGTGGGCTGATACGGTAGTTCCTGAGAAACGCCCGTGAAAATGCGGAATGATTGCGGTAGCCGCACTGGAGCGCGATCTCGTTGATGCCAAGCTGGGTATAACTCAGCAGTAGCGCTGCCTTATCAAGACGCAGCCGATCCCGGTAGGTACTAGGCGATACGCCGAAGCAGCGCTTGAAATTGCGACGGATTTGTGAAGACGAGTATCCCAACCGTTCTGCCAGGTCCTCGATTCCTTGCTGAGATGCCAGCCTGTCCTGCAGCCAGATCTCGGCTCGCATCATATTGTTGAACATCATTTCGCCCTTACATCACAGCTAGCATTCTGGCGAATGTCTCTTTATCGCCTACGGTCCTTTCAGGGCTTGTTGTGATTGTCGTTGGTGTTCCCTGTTTTACTTATCCATTAATTACGGACTCACCGGGGCTAAGGCAAGTTTGGTGTCGAGTAGTGAGCGTTTGAGCACACAATTCTTGATAAGCGTCATCCTTCAGACTGATCTGACGAAAAAGGGACCGCCGATGCGGTCCCCTGTGGGTATGGGTGGCTGGCCGTGGCTATTCGGGGCCGACGATATGCTTGACCTCGAGATACGCAGAAAGCCCCCAGGGGCCCAGCTCGCGACCGATCCCGCTGCGCTTGAAGCCTCCCCAACCGGTTTCCGGCAGGACGAGTTGCTCGCCGTTGAACCAGATGCTGCCGGCCTCTAACTGGCGACCGATGCGCTTGGCACGCGCGCTGTCGCGGCTGATCACCGTAGCGGCCAGGCCGAAGTCGCTGTCATTGGCGAGTTCGATGGCTTCCGCCTCGCTGGAGATACGGCGTGAGCACAGTAACGGGCCGAAGATTTCCTCACGCCATAGGCGGCTTTCCAGCGGGACGTCGCGATACAGTGTCGGTGCCACGAAATATCCCTGTGACGGCAAGGTACGGTGGCGGGCATCGCGCACGGCGACAAGGCCTTCCTGCTCGGCGACGGTGAGATAGCCTTGCACGGCCTCGCGTTGCCGGGCGCTGGTCAGCGGCCCCATATCGGTTCCCTCAGCCAGTGGATCGCCCATTGCCAGCGTGTCGATACGCTCGGCCAAGGCTGTGTACAATGGTTCGGCGATGGCTTCGTGGACCAGCAGGCGTGAGGTGGCCGAACAGATCTGGCCGGCATTGAAGTAGATGCCGGCCATCACCCAGTCCGCCGCCTGCTCGGGGTCGGCATCCTCCATGACGAGGATCGGCGACTTGCCGCCGAGTTCGAGCGACACGCCGCGACTGCCTTCGGCGGCAGCCCGCATCACGGCTTCACCGACGCGATTGCTGCCGGTAAAGGACAGCTTGTCGATTCCCCTATGCTGGCTCATGGGGGCGCCGATGCCCTCGCCATCGCCCAATAGCAGGTTGAATACCCCCTTCGGCAAGCCGATCTCCAGGGCGATCTCGGCGAGCGCGCACTCCGGCAGGGGAGTGACCTCGGAGGGCTTCAGCACCACCGTGCAACCCGCGGCGAGTGCGGGTGCCAGTTTCCAGGCACTGGTCACCAGCGGGAAGTTCCAGGGCGTGATCAGGCCCACGACACCGATCGGCTCCTGATAACTGCGGGCTTCGACGCCCGCCATCGCGACATCCACCCGTTGGCCCTGGCGGGCATCCAGTTGCCTGGCCTGCTCGGCGTAGTAGCGATAGCAGGCGATGGCATCGTCCAGATCGATACCGGCCTCCGCCAGCACCTTGCCGTTGTTGGTCGACGACAAGCGCATCAGCTCGTCACGTCGCCGCGTCAGCGCTTCGGCGAAGCCGTCGAGATAGACGGCGCGCTGCTGGCCGGATAACGCACGCCACGTGGGAAAGGCGCGCCGCGCCGCTGCCACGGCCGCGTCCACATCCGCCGGTGCCCCGGCAGTCACCTCGGCGATCACCTCCTCGCGGTAGGGATCGGTCACCGGCAACAGGCGTGTGCCCTGCGAGGTGACCCATTGGTTATCGATGAATTGCTGCTCGAGTCGTTGCACGGTTCGTCTCCCGTTGATGTTCGGTACCTGTCTGAAAGGCGGTGGCTGGCACATGACTAAGGTAGAGCGGCTTCAGTCAGGGTAGCCACGGTGATTTTCGTAGGAGCGGCTTTAGCCCGGGCGGCGTTCCGACGATGGGCTGTAACGAGGACTTGGCATATTAAGCCGGCCTGCGGCCGGATCGCGGCTGAAGCCACTCCTACCTGGGTACGGTGCCGATATCTCCCGGTCCGCGGAAGGCGGCCACGACCGTTCCCACCTGGACGCGCCGGCATCCATCCGTCCGCGAAAGGCAGCCACGACCATTCCCCACCTGGACGCGCCGGCCTCCATCCCGGTCCGCGGAAGGCGGCCACGACCGTTCCCCACCTGGACGCGCCGGCATCCATCCCGGTCCGCGGAAGGTGGATACAGCCGTTCCCACCTGGACGCGCCGGCATCCACCTGGTCCGCGGAAGGCAGCCATGGTGGTTTTCGTAGGAGCGGCTTTAGCCGCGATGGCTTTGGTATCGCCTTGGCATCAGGCAAGGTTGCGTGTCCATCCCTCGGCATCCACCTCGATCAGGAAAGGGCCGTCAAGGGGTCGCGACTCCAGGGCCTGGGCCAGGGTGGTGGGGCTGTCGACGCGGGTGGCCAGGCACCCGAAGCCTGTTGCCAGGGCCAGGAAGTCCGGGGCCTGGATATCCACGCCGATGCGCTCGACGCCGTGGTTGTCCATATAGCGCCGGATCTCTTCGTACCCGGCGTTGTGCCATAGCAGGATCACGATCGGTAGACCCTCTTCCACGGCGGTGGCGATTTCCGAGAGCGTGAACATCACGCCACCGTCACCGACCAGCGCCACCACCGGCAACTCGGGACGGGCAAGTTGCGCGCCGAGTGCTGCGGGCAGGCCATAGCCAAGGGTGCCGTAGCCGGTAGAGGCATTGAAGAAGCGCCGGGGTGCCGGCAGGGAGACCAGGTGGTTGGCGGCATAGACCGGGGCGGTGGAATCGCCGACCAGTACCACCTCGGGCAGGACCTCCTTGAGGGTCGCGAAGAGTGGCACGAACGGCGCAAAGGCGGGATCGCTGGCCAGTGCCAGGGTATCCAGGGCCGTCGCGGTACGCTCACGTCCACCGCGTTGCAGTGGCTGGGGGAAATGCTCGAGCAGCAGTTCCAGGCTGCGCCCGGCATCGCCCACCAGACCCAGCAAGACCTGCTGGTTGCGCACCAGTTGCTCGGGGTCGAGGTCGATGCGGATCAACTTGCCGGTGAGCCGAAAGCCGTCGTCGAAGACCACATCGTAATCGGTCTCGCCCAGTTCGGTACCCACCGCCAGGATCACGTCGGCGTCGTGGGCCAGCTCACGCACTGCCGGCAAGGCGGCATTGGCGCCCAGGTCCAAGGGGTGGCGCTCGCCGAGCACCCCCTTGGCATTGATGGTGGTCACCGTGGGCGCATCCAGATGCTCGACCAGGGTGCGCGCCGCCTCGGGCGCATCGACGCAGCCGCCGCCAAGCAGTACCAGCGGCCGGCTGGCCTCTTGCAACCACTGGGCCGCGGTGGCCAAGCCCTGTGGATCCGGCGCCGCACGGTACAGCGCTGGCGGCTGCCAGGAAGCCGGCGCCGTGGCCGGTGCATTGAACAGGTCGATGGGGATCTCGATATGCACCGGGCCCGGTCGACTGCTGCGGAACACCGCAAAGGCGCGGGCCAATGCCTCGGGCAGGGCGTCGGGGGCGGGCAGGGTATGGCTGAAACGCGACAGGCCCGCAAGCGTCTGCTGCTGGCTGGGCAGTTCGTGCAACCGTCCCTGACCGCGTCCCAGGGTGTCGCGACGATTGACGCTGGAGATCACCAGCATCGGCACCGAATCCGCCAGCGCCTGGCCCATGGCGGTAGCGATATTGGTCATCCCCGGCCCAGTGATGATGAAACACACCCCGGGGCGGCCGGTGGCGCGGGCGTAGCCGTCAGCCATGAAGCCCGCCCCTTGTTCGTGACGCGGCGTGACATGGCGCACGCCGCTGCCTTCCAGGCCGCGATACAGCTCTACCGTGTGCACGCCGGGAATACCGAACACGGTGTCCACACCATAGGTGTCGCGCAGCAGGTGCAACAGCAATTGAGCGCAGGTCATTGGTCAACCCCTTTGGGCTATGAGCTACGGGCGGCGAGCTACGGGTTGCTCGCTGCCCGAAGCTCGTCGCCCGTGGCTTGGTCATCAGAAGAAGAACGTATGGGCCATGAAGGCAATGATCGGCAGCGTGATCGCGGTGCGCAGCAGGAAGATGGCGAACAGCTCCCACAGCTTGATCGGGATCTTCGATTTCAGCAGCAGGGCGCCGATCTCCGACATGTAGATCAGCTGGGTCAGCGACAGGCAGGCGATCACGAAGCGCGTCAGCTCGCTTTCGATATTGGTCGCCAGTACCGCCGGCAGGAACATGTCGGCGAAGCCTACCAGGGTCGCGGGCGCGGCGGCCTGGGCCTCGGGAATGCGCAACAGCTCGAGCACCGGCACCATCGGGTATGACAGCCAGGTGAACAGCGGCGTGAACTCGGCGAGGATCAGCGCCACGGTGCCGATGGCCATCACCAGTGGCAGCAGGGCCAGGAAGATGTCGGCCACATTGAGCAGCGCACTGCGGACCAGATCACGCGGGCCGGGCGCCTTCTCGGCGCGCGCTACCGCCTGGATCAAGCTGTAGCGCAGCACGCCCATGTCACCGGTGGTCTTCTCGGCCAGTTGGCAGCCGACCGGTTCGTAGTAGGTGTCCGGCTTGCGGGACAGCGGCGGCAGACGCGGTACCACCACCGCCGCGGTCAGCCCCGACACCACCACGGTGAAGTAGAACGGGATGAACATGTGATTGAGATCGACGAAGCTGGTGATCAACAGGCTGAAGGCGATCGACACGATGGAAAAGTTGGTGGCGATCACCGCCGCTTCACGACGATTGTAGTAGCCCTTCTCGTACTGCTGGGAGGTGATCAGCACGCCCACCGTGCCCGACCCCATCCACGACGCCGTGGCATCGATGGCGCTGCGGCCCGGCAGCCCGAAGATCATTCGGAACGGCTTGCGCACCAGGCTGCCGATGAACTCCATGAAACCGAAGTCGACCAGGAAGGGCAGCAGCAGGGCGGCGAAGAAGAAGAAGGTCAGCAGCACCGGCGCCAGGTCGTTGAGCATCACGCCGCCAGTGAACGACGCAGTGACGAACTCCGGGCCGAACTGGAAGAAAGTCATCAGTGCGAAGGCCGCGCCCAGTATGCGCATGCCGAACCACAACGGCCCGACATCGAACATTTCCTTGAACACCCCCTCGTGGGCCCAACCGGGCTTGGCGACCTTGACCAGGGTCGTGAGCAGCACCGACAAGCACAGCACGATCACGGCAATGGCCGGCAACGCACCGCCGAGCAACGCCTTGAGACCATCGGCCAGCAACCCCATGCCGATATTGATGGTATCGCCGACCGAGAACGGAACCAGGAACATCCCCACGCCGATCAGCGAGGGGATCAGGAATTTCAGCAGGCTGCGCGGGCTGATGGGCCTGGCAGCGACCACCTCGTTGTCGGTGGCGGTATCGAGAGAGGAAGACATCGTGGTTACCTCAATTGGCATTGTTGTCGTTGGAATAGGGTGAATTTCAATTGCGGCGCATCACACCGGGCAGCACGCACAGCATTTCGTAGAGCAGGGTGGCGCCCATCAAGGCGGTATTGCCGCTCGGATCGTAGGGCGGAGCGACTTCCATCAGGTCGCCGCCGACCACGTTCAGCCCCCAGGCACCACGCACGATCTCCAGGCCCTGCGGCATGGTCAGGCCGCCGGCCTCGACGGTGCCCGTGCCCGGGGCGACGGACGGGTCCAGACCATCGATATCGAAGGTGATATAGACCGGGCCATCGCCCATCTGCTCGCGCACCTCGCCCATCAGCGGTTCGAGCGACTTGTACCAGCACTGCTCGGCGGTCATCACGCGGAAGCCCTGATCGCGGCACCAGTCGAAGTCGTCGGCGGCATAGCCGGTACCGCGCAGGCCGATCTGCACCACCCGGCGGCTGTCGAGCAAGCCTTCTTCCTGGGCGCGACGGATCGGCGTACCGTGGGCGATGGATTCGCCGAACATGTGATCGTTGACGTCGGCGTGGGCGTCGACATGGATCAGCCCCACCGGGCCGTGACGTTTGGCGATGGCCCGCAGGATCGGCAGTGTCACGGTGTGATCGCCGCCCAGGGTCAACGGCGTGCAGCCATGCGCCAGCACCTCGTCGTAGAAGGCGGTGATGATGTCCATGCTCTTGGGCAGGTGGAAGGTGTTGATCGGCACGTCACCGATATCCGCCACCTGCAGGCTGTCGAAGGGGGCCGCACGGGTGGCCATGTTGTAGGGGCGCAGCATGCGCGATTCATCGCGGATCTGGCGCGGGCCCAGGCGCGCCCCGGGGCGGTTGGAAGTGCCCACGTCCAGCGGCACGCCGATGAAAGCCGCATCCAGGCCGGCAGCCGTTTCCTGGGTAGGCAGGCGCATCATGGTCGCCGGGCCGCCGAAGCGCGGCATCTCGTTGCCGCCCAGCGGTTGGTTGAAATCGCTCATCAGGTTCTCCTTTGGGTTACCGCCGCGATGCGGAGGAAATTGTGGTTGTCATCAGAGACGGCTACCAAGGCATTGCACATTGCGTGCCAAATCATACCTGTATGATTTGCATTGAATTTTCTCAATGCCGATGCGTTTTTACATCATTGAGTCGTCGCGAATCGATGCATTTATGTATCATTGATGCAATAATGTATTGCGCAGTCACTCGCGGGGTAAATACATGAGTCATATCGACAGCCAAGTCCTGAAGACCATCATCGACACCGCCAACGACCACTTCTTCATCGTCGACGGGCAGGGCAGCGTGATCGACGTCAGCCCAGGGGCGGCAGCGGTCTATGGCCTGTCACGCGAGGAGTTGTGTGCTTCCACCGTGCAGCAACTCGAGGAGCGCGGCATTCTCAAGCCATCGGTCAGCATGGAGGTGATGCGCACCGGCCAGCCGGCCCAGCTCATGCAGCAGACCGGGACCGGGCGGCGGGTGATCGCCCAGGCCCATCCGGTGTTCATCGACGGCCAACTGGTGCGGATCGTCAGCCGCTCGATGGACCTGACCGACCTGCAGTTTCTGCAGGATGAATATGCCCTGCTGCAGCAGCGGTTCAGCGAACACCTCAAGCGTGCCAGTGCCGCTTCGATCGGCGACGAACTGGAACTCGATAGCCTGCAGGTGCGCAGCGGTGTCATGCGCGAGATCGCCTTGTTGCTCAAGCGAGTGGCACCTACCGATGCCACGGTGCTGATGCTCGGCGAGTCCGGCGTGGGCAAGACGGCGTTCGCCCGCCAGTTGCATGCCTGGAGCCAGCGCCGCGAGGGCCCCTTCATCGATGTCAACTGTGCCGCCATTCCCGAAAGCCTGTTCGAGTCCGAGATGTTTGGTTACCAGCCCGGCGCATTCAGCGGCGCCACCCGCCAGGGCAAGGCCGGTTTGCTCGAGCAGGCCGACGGCGGCACCTTGTTTCTCGATGAGATCGGCGAATTGCCGCTGCCCATGCAGACCAAGTTGCTCAAGGTCATCCAGGACGGTAGCCTGACCCGTCTCGGGGACACCCGGCCGCGTCGCGTCGACTTCCGCCTGGTGGTGGCGACCAACCAGGACCTGGCCAGTCGCGTCGAGGAAGGAAGCTTCCGGCTCGATCTCTACTATCGTCTGAACGTGATTCCTGTCACGCTGCCGCCACTGCGCGAGCGCCGCGAGGACATCCCCGGCCTGGCCGAATTGCAACTGCAACGGCTCAACCAACGTTACGGTCAGCACAAGATTCTGCATGCCAGTGTATGGCCGGAGTTGATGGGCCACGACTGGCCAGGTAATGTGCGGGAACTGGAGAACTGGCTGGAGCGGGCCTGGTTGTCGGCGGCCGATGACGTCATCGCCGGCAATATGCAGCAATCACCATCTGGTTTCGCCAAGGCACCCGACGACGGTATACTATTGGAAAATGAACGCTCACCGTCTCATGCCGTGACTCACCGGCTCGGTGATCAGGAAACCCTCAAGCAAGCCATGGCACGTATCGAGCGCGAGATGCTTGCCCGGCTATGCCAGCAACTGCCTAGTACCTATGCCATGGCTGACCGGTTGGGAATCAGTCAGCCTAGTGTGGTGCGCAAGCTGAACAAATACGGTCTGAGAATTTCCCATCATTAATGAATAGTCAGCGATAAAAGACGCGAATGAGATATCAAAAACCGCACAAGCCTATGGATGAACGCGAGAAACTGCGTAAATTCCGTGAACTCGACGATGCATTTGCCGAAGCTCTCAAGGAGCTGGAAGGCTCTGCCAGCAAGACGGTTGCCGAGCCGAAAGCGGATGTGCCATCCCTGGAAGAACGTCGCCAGCAACAGGAACGCGAGCGCCAAGCCAACTTCGAGCGCCGTCTCGAGGCCTTGATGAACGAATACTCGCTACCTGCTGAATCGGTCAGCACCCTGATGCGAACGCTGGTGCAACTCGGCAAGATCGCCTGAGTTATCTAAAGGGCACCACACCAGCTAGGGGCGACTTCAGCCCAGGCGGCGTTCCGTCGATGGGGTGTGCTCCGCATTCGCATACAAGCATCATCCTAATGGAGGAGCGGCTTCAGCCGCGATAAAGGGATCGCCCAGGCCGGATAGGGCACCGCACCCAAGTAGGAGCGGCTTTAGCCGCGATCCGGCCGCAGGCCGGCTTACTGTCCTAAGTTCCCTGCGACATGATTAATTCTCCGAAACCCGACTAGAATATCGTTGCCACTGATGGCCTGATTCTGGATAACGACATGGACAAGTCACTTCCACCACATGCCAATGCATTGAGAAAAGGCCGTTTTTCGCAGGAAAACTGCATTTATCTCATCACCACCTGTACCCATAATCGCCTTCCGCTTTTCCAATATTGGCAACAGGGCCGACTGGTAGTGAACGAAATGCGTTCCTTGCACATGCTGGAGTGGGTCGACTCGCTATCGTTCATTGTCATGCCCGACCATGTGCATTGGCTATTCAGCCTGGGACGACATGCTTCCTTGGGCAAGGTAATAAGGCGCTTCAAGGGACGCTCCGCCATGCTGGTGAACCAGAGCCTTGGTCGTGAAGGCTCTGTGTGGCAGCGTGGTTATCATGATCGTGCCATCAGGGAAGACGAGGACATACGTGCCGTGGCGCGTTATATCGTTGCCAATCCGTTGCGGGCCGGGTTGGTAAACGATATTGGCCAGTATCCCCTATGGGATGCCGCCTGGCTGTAAGCACCATTATCTGGCGGCAATGCCAAAGCCATCGTCGGAACGCCGTCCAGGTGGTGTGCCATCGCGGCTAAAGCCACTCCTACCTGGTGCGGTGCCCTATCCGGCCTGGGGGACACTTCCATCGCGGCTAAAGCCGCTCCTACGAAAACCACCGTGGCCGTCTTCAGCGCATGGTGGTGGATATCGGCACGTATCCAGGTAGGAGCGGCTTCAGCCGCGATCCGGCCGCAGGCCGGCTTGGTCTCCACTACCCCTAAACAGAATGATCCCCGAACGCCGCCCGGGCTAAAGCCGCTCCCACGAATAAAGAGAATAAAGAGGATGGACCCATCATGCCTTGTGCCTAAGATGAGTTTTTCAACGTCATCACGTGGTGCATGGGGCACCGCACGGCATCTCAAACAGAGGGCCCATCCATAAAAAAACACTAGCAGCGTCGGTGCTGATTTCAACTGCATGCTGTCGATGACCTAAGCCATCATGACGGCCATCCTGCAAAGAGCCGTTGCCATCACTCCATCCTGCCGCCGATATAGGTCAATCCCGGAATTCGCGTCTTCCTCTCGAGGAAATCCAGCGACTGGGCGACGATGCCGGTCAGCACCAGGTAGATGATCGCCACCAGGGTGAAGGCTTCCAGGAACTGGAAGGTCTGGTAGCCGACCTGTTCGGCACGCGAGGTCAGTTCGGTGAGGCCGATGGCGTAGGCGATCGAGGTGTACTTGAGCTCGACGATGGCTTCGTTGGACCACTGCGGGATCACCCGCCGGCCGGCTTGCGGCAGGATGATATCGCGCAGTGCCTGGAAGCGGCTCATGCCCATCGCGCGGGCGGCGACCATCTGCCCGGCAGGCAGCGACTGGATCGCCCCGCGGAAGTACTCGGCCTGGTAGGCCGCGCTATTCAGCCCGATCGCCACCGCTGCGGCGGTGAACGGGTCGAGCACGATGCCGATCTCCGGCAGCCCCAGGTAGATGAAGAACAACTGCACCAGCATCGGGGTGCCGCGAAACACCTCGACATAAACGGTGGCGACCAGATAGATCGGCTTGGGCGCGTACACCCGGCCCCACACCAGCAATAACGCCAGGCAGAAGCCCAGCACCATGGCCACCGCCCACAGCCCCACGGTGACGCCTACGCCCTCGAGCAGGAAGGGCATCCAGGTCTTGCCGAATTCGATGAACTCCAGCATGGTGCGAATCCTTCCCTCAGGCTTCCTGATGTTCGTGGCTGATCATCTGCAAGAACTGCGATGTCCGGGCATGCTCGGGCCGGGTGAACAGCTTCGACGGCGGCCCCTGCTCGACGATCACCCCGCCTTCCATGAAGATCACCTCGTCGGCGGCGGCCTTGGCGAAGCCCATCTCATGGCTGACCACCAGCATGGTCATGCCGGCGGTGGCCAGGTCCTTCATCACCTGCACCACCTCGCCGGTCAGCTCCGGGTCCAGCGCCGAGGTGGGCTCGTCGAACAGGATCAACTTGGGATCCATGGCCAGCGCCCGGGCAATCGACGCGCGCTGCTTCTGGCCGCCGGACAGCTCGGCCGGGTAGGCCTCCAGCTTGTCGGACAGGCCCACGCGTTCCAGCTCTTCCATCGCACGCCGGGTGGCCTCCTGCTTGGAGCGGCCCAGCACGTTGCGCTGCGCCAGGCGCACGTTGTCGAGCACGCGCAGGTGGGTGAACAGATTGAACTCCTGGAACACGAAGCCGATCTGCGCGCGGACCTGGTTGATGCCTTTCTCTTCCACCTTCACGCCGTCGAGGGTGATAGTGCCGCCGTCGGGAGGGCTCAGCAGGTTGATACAGCGCAGCAGTGTCGACTTGCCGGTCCCCGACGGGCCGATCACGATTTTCGACTGGCCGCGTTCCAGGTCGAAACTCACGCCTTTCAAGACTTCCACGCCGCCGTAGATCTTGCGCACGTCGCGCACGCTCAGAATCGGGTTCTCACTCATGACTCGGTCCCACGCCCCTCGAATCCAGGAATGGTCATCTTGCGTTCCAGGGCATACAGGCCGGCATTGCCCAGACGGTTGACGACGAAATACATGGCGGCCACCAGCGCAAACACCGTCAGGGTGTTGCCCTGCAGGTTGGAGACGATATAGCTCGCCTGGCGCGTCAGCTCGACCACCCCGATCACATAGGCCAGCGAGGTCGCCTTCAGCTCGGCGGAGTATTCGTTGGTCCATGGCCCGATCGAACGGCGCAGCGCCTGTGGCAGCACGATGTGCCAGATCGCCCCGAGGCGCGACATGCCCAACGCCCGCGCCGCCATCACCTCACCACCGGACACCGACTGCATGGCGCCGCGGAAGATCTGTGCCTGGTACGCGGTGGAACGCAGGCCCAGGGCGATCACCGCGGCCACGAACGGGGAAAGCGAAATCAACTCGCCAACGCCGTAGAAGAACAGCAACAGCAGCACGATTTCGGGAATGCCACGGAAGACCCGCTCGAACGCCACGCTGAACAGGCGCAGGGTCCAGTGGCCGTAAATGCTCATCACCGATAGCGCGAGCCCCAGCACGAAGCCAAGGGTGAGCAGGGCGGCCAGCAATTGAATCCCGATCCACAAGCCACGCAGCAGGAACGGGAACTCGGCCACCAGGGTGTCGAATACCATGTCATGGACTCCCGTCACATGTCAGGACAGCCCCGCCGACGGGAGCCGACGGGGGAGGGGAAGCCTATTCTTCCTCGAGACCGGGGATCGGCTCCTGATAGGTCCTGACATAGTCCGGCATGGTAGCCGGGATCTGCCGAATGGTGGCATGGGGCGCATAGGAGTGGACGATCTCCTGCCACTGGCCGGATTCGTACAGCTCCATGATGCCGCGGTTCAGGGTGCCCAGGATGCCGTTGGGGTCGCCGCGCGATACCGCCAGCGCCTGCGGTTGGCCTTGCGTGATGGTGCCAGCGATGCGCACCTCGCGGCCCTTGTTGATGAAGTCCTCGGCGGTGTCGGTGCTGACGACGACGGAATCGATGCGTCCCACGCCCATGTCCTCGATCGCCGTCACGTAATCCTCGTAGCTGCGCAGGGTCACGTCGATGTCTTCGTTCTCCACCAGGTTGGCCTGCACCCAGCTATTCTGGGTCGAACCGCCCTGGGCGCCGATGGTGGCGCCGCAGCACAAGGCGGTGACAACGTTCAGGTCGGAGTCGGCATTGACCAGCACCTCGTCGTCGTTCTCCCACCACGGGATGGTGAAATCCAACACCTCGTTGCGCTCTTCGGTGACGTTCAACCCGGTGACCAGCAGATCGATGCGCTCGTTGGCCAGCGCCGGAATCAGCGACGGCCACGGCATGTCGCGGAACTCCACCTCGAGCCCCTGGTTTTCGGCGATGGCGCGCATCGCATCCACCGCGATGCCCTTGTACTCGCCGCCTTCGGCATAGGCCCAGGGCGGGAAGGCCGCCTCGATGCCGGCCACCAGCGGCTCGTCCTGGGCATGGCTCAGGGTGACGGTACCGCCCAGCAGCAGCGTCGCGAAAAGCACCTGTCGACAAGACGTCTTCTTGTTCATGGTCATGAAGGCCCTCGTGATCGTCGTATCGTTATTGTTGGAAACACGCTGTCACATGACGAAGCCTAGTGGCGCCCCACAGGGGGTGCAAATTCATGATTTTCAAGCCAATAGCGCAAGCGGGTTGAACTGGCGTCAAGTCTATGAAAACAAAAGCCCCTGTCTGGCTGCGGTATTGCCACCTTGCCAACCCGTCCTGGCTCTGTATCCTTACACCAACAAGAAAACTTAGCCCATGACAAATTTCTACCCCTGCCCTGTGGAGCCGAGCAGGGGGCTCACTTAAAATAGGCGCCGTGCTGTCTCTGGCCACGAGGGCCTTGGGATAGCACAATACCAGCGCTGTTGCCCCAACTGGGGTGCAGTGAATAACGAAAACGATACCAGGCAGGGGTGTAGTCGGGCCCAGGGCAGCACTGCGGCCTTGCTAGGGATGGTAGTGGACATCGGCTGGTTGCCAACTGCTGGGCTTCCAGGATGTCGCTTATTGCATTCTCGCTCCCACCCAATGGCACCCATCTCGCTTGGTATCGCCAATGGTCACGGGCCTGGGAATGCGTCCGGAACAATCCCCGGGCGGTAGCGTGCCCGCATTGGCGGTTTTGCCTATCTTGTGATCACGGCTCGACGAATCGTAAAGGATTGCTATGAACGTCACGATATTCGGAACCGGTTATGTGGGCTTGGTACAGGGCACCATCCTGGCGGATGTGGGCCACCAAGTGGTGTGTGTGGATGTGGATGCCGACAAGGTCGAGCGACTGAAGCAAGGCCAGGTCCCCATCTACGAACCGGGCCTGGAACCGCTGCTCAAGGACAACTACGCCGCCGGTCGGCTGACCTTCACCACCGACGCCGCCGAAGGCGTGAAGCATGGTGAGGTACAGTTCATTGCCGTGGGCACGCCGCCCGATGAAGACGGCTCCGCCGATCTGCAGCATGTATTGGCCGTGGCCGAGACCATCGCCCAGCACATGGACAGCCACCGCATCGTGGTCGACAAGTCCACCGTGCCGGTGGGCACCGCCGACAAGGTTCGGGCCAGGATGCTGGAGGTGTTGCGAGCCCGCGAGCGCGACGATCTGACCTTCGATGTGGTTTCCAACCCCGAATTTCTCAAGGAAGGCTCGGCGGTCGCCGACTGCCAGAAGCCCGAGCGCATCATCATCGGCACCGAAAGCGAAGATACCGAAGAGCTGATGCGCGAGCTCTATGCGCCGTTCAACCGCAACCGTGACAAGGTCATCGTCATGGATGTGCGCAGTGCCGAGCTGACCAAGTACGCCGCCAACTGCATGCTGGCGACCAAGATCAGCTTCATGAACGAGATTGCCAACCTGGCCGAGCGCCTGGGGGCGGATATCGAACAGGTGCGCCAGGGCATCGGCAGCGACCCGCGTATCGGCTACCACTTCATCTATCCCGGTGTCGGTTATGGCGGCTCCTGTTTCCCCAAGGACGTGCAGGCGCTGATTCGCACCGCCGGCGACATCGATTTCGATGCCAAGGTGCTCAAGGCCGTGGTGGCCCGTAACGAAGAGCAGAAGACCACCCTGTTCCACAAGATCAATGCCCACTTCGACGGTGAGCTGGCCGGCAAGACCTTCGCCATCTGGGGGCTCTCGTTCAAGCCCAACACCGACGACATGCGTGAAGCGCCCAGCCGCGTGCTGATGGAAGCCTTGTGGGCCGGCGGAGCCAAGGTGCAGGCCTACGACCCGGAAGCCATGGAAGAAACCCAGCGCCTCTACGGCAACCGCGACGACCTGACCTTGTGCGGCACCAAGGAAACCGCCCTGAAAGGCGCCGACGCGCTGGTGATCGTCACCGAATGGCAAAGCTTCCGCGCCCCGGACTTCGACCTGATCAAGCAGCAACTATCCGAACCGACCATCTTCGACGGCCGCAACATGTTCGAACCCAAGCGCATGATCAATAAAGGCTTCACCTACTACTCCGTCGGCCGCAAGTAACCACAACGGCCAGGGCGGGGTTTGTAGGAGTGGCTTTAGCCCGGGCGGCGTTACCCCATCATCGCGACTGAAGTCGCTCCTAGTGCGCCCGCGAAGGCGTGCATTCCGTGTGGTGAAAGTCCACACCGGGGTAAGCCATGACCCCGTAGCCGAAGGTAACTGCGTCGTCGCGA
>NZ_JBHRUG010000012.1:0-120372 GCF_042646605.1 Litchfieldella rifensis
CCTCACCGGCCTGTGGGCCTGCATGCAGAGCCAAACCCCATTCGATTCCTCGTTGCTCTTCAGCGATGAGCATATGAACGCTTGAGTCGAAACGGAGTATCTACGACTCATCGTCATTTGCGGACGGCACAGATGGTGAAAGGGGGGCCCATGCACATCGGCGTACTGACACTGAAAATTTCCTTGCCTGGGTGCCGTTCACTCAAGGAGAAACGTCAGCGCATGGGTGGCTTGCACGAGCGTTTTGGGCGCAACCCGGCGGTGGCCGTGTGTGAAAGTGCCGATCGTGACCGACTGGAATCCAGCGAATGGTCCTTCGTGGTGGCCGCGATATCGCCGCAGAAGGTCGAGTCCCTTTGCAGCGAGATCGAAGACAAGTTGCAGCGCACGGTTGATGGTCGGGTGCTCGATGTTTCTCGCGAACTGTTGTAATGGCGCGTGAGTACCGGCGCTATTCATCCATTGGCGTTTGTCACTACCTGGCCCCGTCCCTCGAGGGGGAGTGGCTAGCGCTCGACGCCGGTTCAGTGATTTCTGCGAGAAAATCGCGCAGCAGGGCGACGGTTTCGGTGGGGTGGCTGCGGGTCACCCAGTGCGAGCCGGGCAGAGGCGCGACCCGCAAGTCGGTGACGTAGTCCGACAGGTTGGCGTAGCTGGCCTCCGAAACGAAGGGGTCGCGTGCGGCGACGATCATCTGCACCGGGCAGGTGACGCTCGCGCGCGGCGGCAGAGGTGGTGGGTGGAAGATGTTCTGGCGATACAGCGCCATCGGGCCCAATGCCATCGACAGTACCTGGGCGCGCGATTCGTCGAGCAGGGAATCGCCGGCGGGTACGCCGCCGGCCAGGCGCAGCACCAGGCGCCAGGCGGGGACGCCGCCGAGGCGCCACAGGCCCTCGCCCAGCGGCCAGGCCAGCAGCGGCAGGGTATAGGTGGAGCGCAGCAGTTGCTTGAGCGCCGGCCACATGCGGCGTGGGCGCAGGCTGCCCAGTTCCTCGCGGGCCCACTGCCGCCAGATCGCCAGATGCGGCCCGGAGATGAAGCTCCAGCTCAGTATTCGCTTGCCGTAGTCGGGGTGGGTGACATAGGACCAGCCCACCGTGGCCCACCAGGTGGACGCGTGACGCGCCCAGCGCTTCGATCACCGCCTCGATGTCCTCGAGCAGTGCGGCGATGCGATAACGCGCTGCGGGCTGGCGCGGCTCCCCGGCCGGTACTCCCGGCCAGTCCAGGCTGGCGACCCAATAGGTGTCGGCGAGCGTGTGCATGATGTCCTGCCACATGCGCTGGCTGTCGGGGTAGCCGTGCAGGAACAGCACCAGCGGGCGCTGCGGCTGGTCGCTGTGACGCACCCGCAGCCGGTAGCCGGGACGCTCGACCCAGGTCTCGGTCAGCCCACTCATTCCGGCTCCGGCAGGGCGAAGGCGACGATGGCGTCTCCCGGCTCGGACACCGCGTGGCCGCCGGCGGCGATGACCACGAACTGCCGGCTGTCCGGGCGCAGCCGGTAGGTCAAGGGCGTGGCATGGCCGGCGTAGGGCAGGTCGGCGCGCCACAGCTCCTCGCCGCTGGCCAGGTCGAAACCCCGCAGGTAGCGATCGGGCGTGGCGGCGATGAAGATCAGGCCGCTGGCGGTGACGATGGGGCCGCCGATGTTGGGGACGCCGAGATCGAACCACAGCGGCCAGGGGGCCTGGCCGCGCGTGGAACCCAGGGGGACTTCCCAGAGGATCTCGCCCGCATTCAGGTCGACCGCGGTCAGGGTGCCCCAGGGCGGGGCGCTGCAGGGCATGCCCAGTGGCGACAGCAGGATCTCGCGGCGCACGGCATAGGGCGTGCCGCGCATCTCGCCGTACAGCTTGGTGGTGCCGGGCAGGCCGCCCTCGGCGACACCCTTCTCCTCCTCGGGCAGGGCCTCGTACTCCTCGCGGGGGACCAGCATGACACCGGTGGGAATGCGCGACTGATTGACCACCAGCACGTTGGTCTCCGGATCCAGGGCGCCGCTACCCCAGTTGATGCCGCCCAGTGCCCCGGGAAAATGCACCGACCCCTGCACGCTGGGCGGGGTGAACAGGCCCTCCGAGCGGCGCGCCTCGATCTCCCGGCGACAGCGGCCGCGATCCCAGAAGGTCAGGCCCCAGGCATCCTCGGCGGTCAGCCGCGGTGGGTAGAGGGTCGGTGGTTTCAGTGGGAAGGGCTGGGTGGGCGACAGGTGGTCGCCGGGTGCGGCTCCCTGGGGCACGGGGCGCTCCGCGACCGGGTGCAGGGGCTCGCCGCTCTCCCGGTCGAGCACGAAGACATGGCCCATCTTGGTCGAGACGGCCACCGCCGGGACCGTGCCGTCGGCGGTGTGCAGGTCGAACAGCGTCGGCTGGGCGCCGATGTCGTAGTCCCACAGGTCGTGATGCACGGTCTGGTAGCGCCAGGCGACCTCGCCCGCCCGCTCGCCATGGGTGTGGATGGCGACCACCGACGACGAATAGTAGTCGAGTCCCTGACGCTCGCCGCCGAAGTAGTCCGGTGGGGCATTGCCGGTGGGGACGAACAGCAGCTTGCGTTGGGCATCGGCGGCCATGGGCGCCCAGACATTGGCGGTGGCGCGGCGATAGGGGCCCTCCCTGTGCGAGGGCGGCTGATCGGGGGGCGTCGGGTCCCAGGCCCACGCCAGCTCCCCGCTGCGGGCGTCGAAGGCGCGCACCACGCCCGGCGGGGCATCGACACGGACATTGTCGGCCACCAGGGCGCCGACGACGACCAGATCGTCGAGCACCAGTGGCGCCGAGGTGACGTAGTACTCCCAGGCCGGGACGTCCTCGCCCAGGTCGTCGCGCAGCGCCAGCCGGCCGCCGTCGCCGAAATCGGCGCAGGGACGTCCCGTCGCGGCATCCAGGGCGATCAGTTCGGCGTCCTGGGTGCCGGTGAAGATACGCTCCCGGCATTCCCCGTCGCCAGCCGCGTCGTCCTGCCAGTAACTGACGCCACGGCAGGTCAGGGGGTAGGCACCGTGCAGCTTGCGCTGGCGGAGCTCGGGGTCGAATTGCCAGAGTTCCTCGCCGCTCTCCGGGTCCAGGGCGATGACGCGATTGAAGGGCGTGCAGAAGACCAGGCGCCCGGCGACGACGATCGGTGTCACCTGCAACGAGGTCCGCGTCTGGTTCGCATCGCCCTCGGAGAAGTCGCCGCTTTCGTAGCGCCAGACCTCTTCCAGCCGTGCGACATTGTCGGGGCGAATCTGATCGAGTGGCGAATGGCGCAGCCCGTCGAGGCCGCGGCCATAGTGGCGCCATTCGCCCGTGGGACCGCCCAGGTCGATATCCGGCGGGGGGCCGTCGCACCCCTGGATGGTCAATAGCACCACGGCGAGCGCCATCCATCGGTATGGCTCGAGTCGCACGGTTCCCTGCCTCCCTGACGCTACCCCCCTGGTCACCAGGGGGTGAGAGCTCTACTTCCTCATGATCTGAAGCTAGTCCATCATCGCCGCCACGGCGAGGCGACGCGTCCCTCGGAGCCCCGGCGCTGCCATGGCCCAGGCTTGTGCCCGTTGCCCGGGGGCGATGCCATTCTTGAATTTCTCTGGTCTTGACGGTCTCAGGACGCACTGGACGTCGACTCGAACACCGGCAATAGTGTCGGTTCATGCCATGTGACAGGGAAGGCACCATGTATCGATTGCATATCGCCAACAAGAACTACTCGTCCTGGTCGCTGCGGCCCTGGGTCCTGATGCGCGAACTCGGGATTCCCTTCGAGGAGCGCCTGACGCCGTTCGAGGGGGTGACGAACTGGTCGTCGTTCCGCACCTTTTCACCCTCCGGGCTGGTGCCGTGCCTGGTCGATGGCGAGAGTGTCATCTGGGAGTCGCTGGGTATCGTCGAATACCTGGCCGAGCGCCATGCCGGGGTGTGGCCGCAGGATGCCGCCGCCCGAGCCTGGGCGCGATGTGCCAGCGCCGAAATGCACGCCGGTTTCGCTGCCCTGCGCCAGCGCTGCGCCATGAACTGCGGCATCCGGGCCCGTCTCGTCGAGACGCCGGCCGCGCTGGGCAAGGATATCGCCCGTCTCGACGAACTGTGGAGCGAAGGCCTCGCCCGCTTCGGTGGCCCGTTCCTGGCTGGGTCCGATTTCACCGCGGTCGACGCCTTCTTCGCGCCCGTCGCCTTTCGTGTCCAGAGCTATGGCCTGGAACTCAGCGACTCCGCGATGACCTATATCCATCGCCTGCTTGCGCTATCCTCCATGCAGCAGTGGTATGCCGAGGCGCTTGAGGAACCCTGGCGCGATGCCGCCCATGAAGCGGAAATCAGCGAATTCGCGACCCTGCTCGAGGACCGGCGCGGCGATGGAAGCACGTGACGTGAAACAGGAGCTCGATCATGCGTTATGAACTCTATTACTGGCCCGGCATTCCCGGCCGGGGAGAATTCATCCGCTTGGCGCTGGAGGAGGCCGGTGTCGACTACCTCGATATCGGCAGGTCGCCGGCGCCCGGCCATGGCGTGCCGGCCATTTCCACCTATCTGGACGACCCGGAAGCATCGCAGCCGCCGTTCGCACCGCCGTTCCTGAAAGCGGGGGACATCGTCGTTTCCCACGTCGCCAATATCCTGCAGTTCCTGGGGCCACGCCTGGGGCTGGTGCCGGAAGACGAGTGCCGCCGCTTCTGGGTCCAGGGCCTGCAGCTCACCTTGTGCGACTGGCTTGGCGAAGCACACGACGTGCACCATCCGCTCGGCGCCTCCCTGTATTATGAAGAGCAGAAAGACGAGGCCAAGCGGCGCGCCGACGTGTTCCTCGGCGAGCGGCTATCGAAATTCCTGGGCTATTTCGAGCAGGTGCTGTCGCGCAATCCCGAGGGGAGTGACTGGCTGGTGGGCACGTCGCCGACCTATGCCGATCTGTCGCTGTTCCAGATGGTCGCCGGCTTGCGCTATGCCTTTCCCCGCGCCATGCAGCGCCTCGAGCCCACGGCTCCGGCGGTGAGCGCCCTGGCGGACAGGGTCGCCGCACGCCCCAATATCGCCGCCTATCGTGCCTCGAAGCGTTGCCAGCCCTTCAACGAGCAGGGCATCTTCCGCCACTATCCCGAGCTCGATGGTTGAGGGTGGCCTTGACGGAGGCAAGGCGCGGCGTCCGCCAACCCGCTAGCGGCTATGGCGGCGCCTTGCCTCCATGCGCTCGAGGAACACCGCCATGATTCGGTCATAGAGCCGCGGGCCGAGCACCGTGTCTTCCACACCGGCATCGATGTTGGGGTTGTCGTTGATCTCGATCACCACCACCCGCTCGCCGACCTGCTTGAGGTCCACCCCGTAGAGGCCATCGCCGATCAGGCGGGTGGCCTTGAGCGCGGCCTTGACCACGGCCTTGGGTGCCTCGTTCGGCGCGTGGGTACTGAAGCCGCCGCTCTTCGCCTTGCCCTTGGAGTGGTCATAGATCTGCCAATGGCCGCGAGCCATGAAGTAACGGCTGGCGAACAGCGCCTCGCCATCGAGCACGCCGATGCGCCAGTCGAATTCGGTGGGCAGCCACTCCTGCAGCAGCAATAGCGCCGAGGCCTGGAACAGTCGTTGGGCCTCGCGCTCCAGTTGTTCGCCGGATTCGATCTTGACGATGCCGCGCGAGAAGGAGCCATCCGGTACCTTGAGCACCATGGGATAGGTCAGGCCGGCGGCCTTGGCACGCAGTTGCTTGAGGTCGTCGCGGTTGAGCAGCAGGCCGTCGGGGCAGGGCACGCCCTTGGCACGCAGCAGGGCGTGAAGGTAGACCTTGTTGGTGCAGCGCAGGATCGAACGCGGGTCGTCGATGACGACCAGGCCCTCGTGCTCGGCGCGTCTGGCCATGCGGTAGGTGTGGTGATCGAGGCTGGTGGTTTCGCGGATGAACAGCCCGTCGAACTCGGCCAGACGCCCCTCGTCGCGCTTGGTGATCAGCGAGGCGTCGATCCCCAGGCGTCGGCCGGCGCGGATGAACTGCTTGAGTGCGCTCTTGTTGCTGGGCGGCAGCGCTTCCTGCGGATCGATCAGGATCGCCAGGTCGAAGCGATAGCGCCTGCGCGCCTTGGGGGTACGCCAGACCTTGCGCGAATGGCGGTTCAGGGCAGTGGCGAACAGGTCCTGCTCGGCGCCCGTCAGCGCCGTCAGCCTGAGTGGCTTCAGTCGCGTGAGACGCCACAGCCCCTGACGCTGGGTGAAACGGGCTTCCAGCAACGGGCAGGGCAGGCGTTCGAACAGCCGTTGGGCGAGCTTGGCCAGCTCCGGATGCAGGCATTCACCGAACAGCACGCGCAAGGTGAAGGTATCGCCGGTCAGCGAACCGCGCTTGGCCAGTTCGCCGAGGAGTGGCGCGAGCGTGTCGAGCTGCAGGTCGACCAGCGCCTTGCGCGACAACTGGTTGAGCGTTTCCACCGATGGCAGGACGCGCTGGCCGCGGGCCTGGGCGAGCAGCGAGACATAGTAGCCGGTTTCCAGGTAGTCGAGGTCGGCGCACAAATTGATCACATGGGTGGCGATGTCCTGATCCGCGCTCGGCTGGGGCGTGGCGAGTCGGTCGTCGGAAAGGAAGTCGCTGGCGGTGATCAGGTCTTCGGAGGGGTAGTAGGGCCGCCAGTCGCTGGGGCGGTCGACGACGATTCGCAAAGGACACATGGAGACGGGCTTCCTCGAGCAGGAGATCGGCAGAGACTTAAATAGCGCTAGCATGCGTGCGCAGCAGCAGGGCGACAATAGGCTGCGATGTTGAAATAATTTCATGCAAAAGGTCGGTGACAAGCGCTGGCTGTCTAATGCTCTCGCTTCGGAATAACGCAACGCAAACGGGCCGCTCCACGAGCGGCCCGTTTTCATGCGGGTGCGGCTGTCCCCGGCGCATGGGGCAACCGGTTACGGCGCGATGCGCTGGGTGGCATCGGTGAAGCCCATCAGCGAGATGTCCAGGTCCATGCGCTCGCCGCGCGGCCCGATCACGCTCAGCGTGGCGGTGCTGCCTGCGCGCAACTGGCGCATCAACTCGGGCTTGACCGGCAGGTCGCCACGGCAACCCTGTTGCTGACAGAACTGATAGGGAAAGGGGATCGGTTCACCACCGTCGACGCTCAGCTGCATGCCCGGCGCCAGGCGCACGCCCAGGGGTAACAGGAAGACCAGCACCGCGGTGTCGATTTCCGGTGGGTAGGCCAGTACCACGCGCATCAACGGTTGGCCGCTATCCGGATCATTGATCAACTGGCTCATCGTGCAGGCGCCCTGGGCGGTGCTGCCTTGAGGGCAGTGCACTTCCCAATCCTGAACCTGCTGGATGTCGACATTGGCGTCGGGCGGCGGCTGTTGCTGAGCGAATGCTGCGGGAGCCAGGGAAAACGCGGCCAGTAGCGATAGGGCCCAGTGGCGCAGCGCAAAGCGATTCAACATGATGTCCCTCTCCTGTCGTCGTTTTTCGGGTCGCGATCGACCCTGAGTAAGCCATGGAAGCAGCCAATCGTAGCGGTGACAATGCTCAATGAGCCGCGTGCGTGTCAGGCAATCAGCCAGCTGAGCACCAGCAGCCCGACCAGTACCCGGCACACACCGCCGAGCAGCGATCCACGTAGAAAGGCGCGCAGCCCTTTATAGAGCATGATCAGGCCAACGATCAGTACGATCAGGCTGAACAGCGAGCCGCTGATGCCCAGTGCATCGGACAGTCCATCGACGAAATCGTCGACGGCCCAGTAGAGCCCGCCGAATACATTGGCCAGGAGATCGATCAGGGCGCGAATCGCGTTACCGATCGCTCCCCCCAGCCAATTGAAGAATCCGTCATCTTGCATTATTCGTCCCTGATAGTGTTGATGTCATTGCTATCGCCAAGCTTGCTCGGCGCGGGTGGCTGTTGCGCGCGCAGCCAGGCGATCTCCTCCGACCACAGCGCCGGGCCGATGGTTTCAAGGATCAGCGGGATACTGTCGATTCGAGGGGCGCGCAGATCGTACCCGGCGGCGAAGGCGTGGCAGCTATCTACGCATACGCCGTCCCGCGACTGATCATCGACCCGATCGATGATCTCGGCCAGATGCTCGAAACGGTGACCCAGGTTGGTGCCCGGGCCAGCACGATGATCGTTTTGGCCCGGGTCGGGGGTGACCGCTGTCAGCGCCTGGGGATCGGAGGGTTCGCCGTGAGGCAGTCGACGACGATTCGCAAAGGACACATGGGAACGGGGTTCCTTGAGCAGGAACGAGCGGCAGGGCCGAAACATGCGCATGAAGCAACAAGGCAACAATAGGCTTCGATGTTGAAATAATTGCATGCAAGAGCGTCCCATCAATAGGGTTGTAAACGTTGTTGGGTCGGTATGCGTCGCAATATGCATGACTCCCCTATACTCAAAATTGTCTCCCGCCGCCTGAAGCCGGACCCATACTGGTGGATGATGTCGGGAGTCCTTTTGGATGATCGCTACGCAGAGCAGGCACCCGTGAGACAAGAACAAGAGAGGGATCATGATGGCCGGGGGGCAGGCGTGGCTGCGATGTGGTGCAGACTTTCCCGGTGACGCCCGGAGTGAATTGCTGGTGAAGCTCGACCATGCAGGGATCGCCGTGGATCTGTCGGATGGCGTGCCGGTGGGCCCGGGAGTCGTGCTGTTTGGCGAGCCGACGTCGGACCTACATGATTTCCTGCGTCTGCTTCGTCTGCGACAGGACGTGCGCACTATCGCCGTTTCGGCACGTGGAGTGGACGTCGAGTGCGCTTGGGCATTGTTGCGTGCGGGAGCGGAGGATGTGCTGGCCTGGGATGCCTGTGAGGAACCGTCGTCAATGCTTGCCGCACGCCTGTTACGCTGGCTGGAAATCGATGCGCTGTTGGCCGGTCCCGAGGTGCGGCAACGGCTGCGAGGGCATAGTCGACACTTGCTGGCGGTATTGCGGGCAGCGGTTGAGGTGGCGAAGTTCAGCGACACGCCGGTGTTGATCACAGGGGGAACCGGTACCGGCAAGGAACTCCTGGCGCGGTTGATCCATGATCTCGATCCCCGTCAACCGAAGCGACGATTCGTGGTTTGCGACTGCACTACCATCGTGCCGGAGTTGTCGGGCAGTGAATTCTTCGGCCACGAGCGTGGGGCCTTCACCGGGGCGATCCACGCTCGGGAGGGGGCCATCGCGCAGGCTGAGGGCGGTACCCTGTTCCTGGACGAGATCGGCGAGCTTCCGCTACGACTGCAGGCGGAGTTGCTGCGCGTGGTTCAGGAGGGGACCTACAAGCGGGTGGGTAGCAACCAGTGGTTGCACACGAATTTCCGATTGATTTGCGCCACACACCGCGACTTGATCACCGAGCGGGAAGAGGGACGTTTCCGCGAGGATCTCTACTATCGTATCGCGGGATGCGTGCTACGAATGCCCGCGCTGGATGAACGCCGCGAGGATATACCGTCACTGGTGAATACCTTCCTGGAGGAGGCGATGGGCTCTGCGGCCGTGATTCCCCTGGATGCCGCAGTGCACGATTATCTGGTGGCGCGCCACTATCCGGGCAACGTACGCGAGCTGCGTCAACTGGTGATGTACATGGCCCATCGCTACGTGCCGCCGGGGCCGATCACCTTGGGCACATTGCCGGACACGGAGGCGGCCGGGGCTCTCGTCGGGCTCGGCGAGTGGCCAGATGAGGACTGGGAGCGGGCCGTGCGCATGGCGCTGGCGCATGGCTGCAGTCTGGCGGCACTACGCAGTGCGGTGGCGGAAACGGCCTATCGTATCGTGCTGGCGGAGGAGGACGGCGACACCGGCCGCTCGGCACGCCGCTTGAAAGTGTCGCAGCGTGCCGTGCAGCAGTATCTGCATGGGCATGGCGATGCTATGGCTGATTTGGGCAATGAGCGAAGCCTCTAGGACTCCTATGGTTCCGTTCCAGCGGGGCTAAGCAATATGAAGAGTATAGCTTCAAGTGCCACCGCAACAGCCGCGCCGGCCACCGAATGGTTGGTTGCTCACGATGCCTGGTAGCGACCGCAGATTGCGGCCCCTGGGGTGGCGGTTCGAGTATTCACGCCAGCTACTGTTGCGTCCGGCACAGCCGCTGTTGTGGTGGCCGTAGACGCGAGGATTGGTCAGCGACGCCGCCAGATGTCGGTAAAGCGAGCGGGCAATGTTGTCTGCTCCTGCTGCCGTGTTGCAGCCATGGAGCACGAATCGCACATTATTTGCCAGTGCTGCCGTCGGGATATCGGTGACCGTCCTCCCGCCGGCGCTCCGGTCGACCCCGCGATTCGAGGCTTGGTAAAGCCCAGCCGAACCCGCCGTTGTCCCGTACACTCCCGATGGGCCTGAGTGGCTAAAGATATGAACATCGTCTACGGCCCGCCGACCCAGGCAGTCTCGAGCGGCTTCGATGGCGGCAATGATCTCTGCGCCGGTGTCGTAGGGAGTTGGGCCTGTGCGACGGCGGCAAGATCCGATGACTGGAGAGGCGATGGCGCCGATATGGCGGGCTTGCCGCGCCGCGCCACAATGAAAATGATTGCGGTGGGTGCTGAGCCTATGGTCTTGAAACAAACAGAGGCGGGGCCGAACCGTGACGCGGCGAGACTCCTGCTCAAGCTCTGCGATATCGAACTCCAGCTCAAGTTCGTCATGCGAGGTCCGTGTCGGCACCCCACAGGCATCACTCTCATCGGGTCTTGGAGCTTTTACAGACGGTATATAGATTCGGGCAAAGCACCTTTTCTCTCCACGCTCTGCGCGTCGTTGGTTGGGACCGCAGGTGAATATCGGCGAGAATGAGATGATGCCGTTTGGGAAATGGTTTCGTTCGAATGCGTTCGCTGGCCTGACCCAAAACTTTCGATTCTGAGGGTGCCCGTTGATCGCCTTGGCACGATTCAGACGCGCCGTGCCGGCGCCAAGGCCATAGGCACGGCCGGTGGTCGTCAAGAGGCCGCCCTTGCCTTTCTGTATCTGATAAAAGCGGCCGGGAGTCGGCACCGTGGTTGGTGACAGTTCGCTTGTCAGTTCCTGATCCATGAGGTCTCCGTCGACCAAGGCCTCCAGCTCTGGCACCAGTCGAGTCCGACACCCTTCGCAGTGGCATCTCATGGCCTGGGTCCTCCTCCATTGGCGTAAGGTGGTCGACGCCGCCCAGCGCTCCCCGGTCAACTCTGCTGCTGTGGCGGGGAGCGCGGTGGCGCCGATGCATCAAGAGGCACTGCGTGTGCTGCGCCGCTGTAGCAACACGCTGGGCTGGGTGGTGTCGATGCGCTCCGGTCGCCGAGGCTTCGCCGCCAGGTCCGCTCCGGTCACGGTGCGGTAGGCCTCGATATAGCCCTGGATCTCCGGCCGCCAGTAGCGGATCCAGTTCTCGGCTTGCTTGGCGTCGCTGACGTCCGTCCAGTGGCCGTAGCGGATCGACAGCAGAATCATCTCGCCATCATAGGCTAGGCGGGAGAAGTAGCTGATCGACACATCGGGCCAACCCATCAGCTTGCGCATGGCGTCGACTTGGCCCATCCAGGGTTCGCCGTAGGGCACCATGGCCCGTGATTGCAGGAATTCGCGCATCGGCGGTTGGGAGATCAGCCACTGGGCGATCATCATCTCCATGCGTGCCGTGGAGGGCAGGTCACCGAACTGGTTGTGAGCCCCTTCAGCGAGCAGCATGTGCACGGCGCGGATCTTCTCCAGGATCGGGAAGGGATCCGGCTGGACCATCCTGTTCTGCTCGTCGTGGTAGAACACCGCGGCCGCATGCAGCAAGGCGTGGAAGGCCTCCAGGAAACGGGTACGCCGCTCGACAGGCTGCAGATCGCCTACCGCCTTGCCCACGATGCGCAGGCCGTACTCATGCTCGTACTCGTAGGCGCGACGGGCGACGGTCAAGCGCTGGTGGGTATCCTGGAGATAGCCCCACAGCAGGTTGTTGAGCGGACGTAGCGGGTCGAGCGCGAGGTTCGCCAGGGGGTCCGGTTCGCCGTTGGGGCGCACTCGGCGGTTCTGGAAGCGCAGCGTGATGGCGTTGATCGTCTGCATCAGCATGCCTTCCTCATGCCAATAGGACCAGATCAGCTCGAACAGGCAGGGTTGCCCACGCACGCTGTCGCCACAATAGGGGTAGGCGTCTGGCTTCATATCGAGCAGATTCAGATTGTCCAGGATCTTATTCAGGTAGGGCAGGGTCGGCGAACTGACGCTGCCATTCAGGTAGTCGGTCAGGCGTTCCTGCATCTCCTCCCGTGAGGGGCGGTAGCCAAGGCGGGAATGCTCTTCGTCCCTGTCGAAGTCTCGGATATAGCTCAGGTCGCCGCAGCAGGCATGGCAGAGCAAATAGACCTCCGTGGCCGCCTTGAGCAACTGATAGCCATTGACGCCATGCTGGTAGGCGCAACGTTCGCGTCGCATGACCCCGATTTCCTCGTAGTTGGGCGTGCGCTTGTCACCACACATGATTCCGTCGATGAACTCCTTGTATTCCCCGAAGCGCCGTCCCTTGAGACACTCGCGTATCTTGATCCACAGTCCCTGATCGGCGCTGGGCACGAGGGTGCGGGCGGTGACGCTCATGCCTTCCTTGAGTATCTGGTCGGCCAGCACGTCCTGGGCGGCGCCCTGGACCCTGATCTCCATGTCGGCGACCAGGGGTGTCGTTGCATCGCCGCCGCGACGCGTCCGCCGTCCGCGCGCGGCGGAATCGTCGGGTGCATCCGCTCCGCGCTTCGGTGTGGCCGTCACCTCGATCGTGTAGCTGGCGATGGCCATGTTGTCGGTTCTCACGAACTGCTTCGCGTCGCTCGTCTTGAATAGCTCGGGCTTGAGTTCTTCATGCTCGGGGCCGGCGGTGACATTCCACTCAAAGTCGTACGCGTCCGTGTAGTCGCCGTCGCCCGGGTCGTCACCTTGTACGATAGCGGTCAGCTCGATCGTGTCGCCCCGGTAGGCGACCTCGGGGTCGGCCACTAGCTTCAGTTTCAATACGCTGTCGTTGGTCATGGCCTTTCTCCCATTATGATCAGGGGGTGTTGACTGGGCTCCGCGAATAGCGGTTGGCCAGTGGGTCCAGCTGACGCTGGCACACCGTGATGCCCGCCTGCTGCGGCAGTAGCCGCTTCAGGGCCCAGTGACGCAGCAGCAGGGTCAGCAGGCGGTTCTCGGTAGTGGCTGAGAGGCGCTCGTCGGCCGCGGCCTGACCGATAGTGGCCATCGCCAGGGCCGGACCGACACGACACAGTTGAGCGGTGTCTCCTGCCCAGGCCGTGAACAGTTGGCGCAGCCGAGTGGGTGAACGTGTCGATGCCGGCAACGCTTCGCGCAGCGAACGCCAGTGCAGCCTGGTCGAGCGGTGATCCAGCAGCAGCCTCACGAATTCGGGCTGGGTGTCCAGCAGCAGGCGGAGCAGTCGCCGACGGGGGAGACTCTGCGAAGAGGGCGGGTAGAAGCGTACCCAGAGCCGCTCGAGGCGGTCCCATTGGGGATCGTGGAATAGCTGACGCCCCATTTCGCAGTTCAGCAGCACCCTCAGCCAGGGCAAGGGATGCGGATCGTCGAGTCGCATGCGGAACACGAAGGGCTTGGGCAGGCTGATTACGCCGATCAGACCAGTGGTGGCGGAGACGCCCAGGGTGCCCAAGGCCCAGAGATCGGCCACGATCTCCGAGATCCAGCGTTCCCAGAGCCGCCAGGCCGGCCGATCATTCTCGGCCTGGGCCGCACGTTGCTGCAGGACGCTGCGCAGGCTGGCCACCAGGTCGAGCAGCGCCGCTGCCTGATGTCCCACCTCGTGGAGCAGGGAGGCGCCGATGCCACTTCCGACCATGCGCTCACGCGGTACGCGAATCACCGCCACCGGATTCTTGCCACGTCCGGGCAGACGGGTACGGGCGCGGCGTATCGCGGCCCCATGACCACGGTCGAGATAGGTCACCACGGGAGGGACCCGCTCGAGCACGCTAGGGCGATACAAGCCATCCGTGGCGACGACATCCAGCCCCCCCAGCCACAGCCCCGTCTCGTGCTCGCTGCGCTGGTTGAGCACATCGGCAAAGATGTCCAGGGAGTTGAGCTCGGCATTGAAGCGCATCTTGAGCAGGGCGAACCGCCGCTGTTGCTGGACGGGCGAAGCATTACGCCCCGCCGCGTCGTGGAGCCAGGCCAGGAAGTCCTGCACTTCATCATGCAGCTCGCGCCGCTCCTGGATCAGGTGCGCCTCGATTGCTCTCATGGTGGCGGGGGAGAGGGCCGCAGCCGGTACGGCGGGCGTGTTGAGCGAGAAGGGCTCGAGCTGTCCCACTCGTGCCAGCAGCGCCCGTGCCTCCCGTGCCAGGAAGGGGGCCGACGCCTCGAGAGTGGCCACGGTCAGACTCCACTCAGGATGATTCGGTTACCGCGACGTATCCAGCGTCCGCTCGATGTCGTCGTGCCTCCGCCTCCCTGCCGACTGCCTCGCAGCAGACCTGGTGCGTGTCGCTGTGCTGCCGCGACCACGCCACGGCGCAGAGCCTGAGCCGAGGGTGCGCCACGCTCATTGTCCTCCACAGCGGCATTGGTAGCGCCAGCCGTGAAGCGTACGACATGGCGGGCCACTTCGAATTCCTGATCCTCGGGGCTCAATCCTTCGAGTTCCAGGCCCAGGGCACGTCCGGCAGCGCCCGCAACTCCCCCGCCGATAGCCCCTCCGATGGGACCACCGAATGCTGTACCCACTGCACGGCCGGCCATGGGCAGTGCCCGCTTGGCTACCCCCTTGGCAACCTTCACCAGCCGTCGCCCGACCCGGCTACGCAGAAACCGCCGGCCGCGTTTGGCTACCTTGCGAATGCCACGTGCCGCTCGCTTGACCAAGCGGCCGAGGAACTGCTCCAGTTCCTCATCGCTGGTCACCTCCAACAGCTCCATGGCAAACTCCATCTCCTCCTCTTCGGTCAGCGGTGAGTCCGCTGCCTGTGCCTCTTCGTCATACTCATCCTCGAACTCGAGGGCTTCGAACTCTCCGAGCTCTCCGGCTTCCCATTCCAGCTCGTCGGTATCGACGTCATCGGTGAGAGGCGCTTCCCATTCGCCCTCCATCTCCAGTTCATTCAGGGTGCGGTCAATGTCATGATTCATGATGCATTCCTCATGTATGACGTATCACTGCGGGCCTCATTCGCTGACAGCCGAAGGGCGCTCACTTCCAGACATTGCAACTTGTGGGCCAACCGGTTGAGGCTTCTGTGGTCGGCTGTCCAACGGAGAGAACGCGAAGCTCGCTTCGTTTCGTCGTGTTCTGGGAGGGACTCGAGGAAGTTGGCTTCGTCAAACGCCAGGATTGAAAAAATTCATGGACGTGTTGGGTGACAATCATTCTGGTGGCGACCACAATTCGCGCAAATCCTTGAGAACTCGACATGACTGCCTCGCTGCGCCCGGCGCGCCCCTCCGACCTCGATGCCCTGTGCCGTCTGGAGATGGATTGTTTCGATGGCGACCGCTTCAGCCGCCGCCAATTGGCGCACCTGTTGAAAGGTGCCAACGCCGTCACCTGGATGGCGGTGGATGCCGACGACCGTCCGCTGGGCTATGGGACGTTGCTGTTTCGTCGCAATAGTCGCGTGGCGCGACTGTATTCCTTCTGCGTGGATCCCCAGGCGCGTGGGGAAGGGCTGGGGCGACGCCTGCTCGAGGCATTGGAGCGTGAGGCGCGCCAGCGCGATCTGGCGCTGATCACGCTGGAGGTACGTGCCGACAATCGGGTGGCGATGGGGCTCTATCGCCGCATGGGCTATACGCTCCGGCGCTGGCTGGACGACTACTATGTCGATGGCTGTGCCGCCTGGCAGATGGACAAGTCGTTGCTCGAAGCACCGGCGACGCTGGCCGCGGCAGGAGGAACGGGCGCCGGATGCAATGCCCGGCCGGCTAGCATAGAATCGGTCGCCTGATTTCAGCCAGGGGACCTTCGCCATGCCTTCCTTCGATATCGTTTCCGAATTCGACAAGCACGAAGCCAGCAACGCCGTGGACCAAGCCAACCGCGAGATCCAGACGCGCTTCGATTTCAAGGGCGTCGATGCCAGCTTCAGCCTCAATGTCGAGATTGTCTCGCTGGAGGCCGATGTTGACTTCCAGCTCAAGCAGATGCTGGACGTGCTACGCAACAAGCTGATCGCTCGCGGGATCGATGCGCGTTGCATGGAGGAACAGCCGCCAGTCCTGAGTGGCGTGAAGGCGCGCCAGGACGTCAAGCTCAAGCAGGGCCTGGAACAGCCGGACTGCAAGGCGATCGTCAAGTTGCTCAAGGATTCCAAGCTCAAGGTGCAGACCCAGATTCAGGGCGACAAGGTGCGCGTGACCGGCAAGAAGCGCGATGACCTGCAACAGGCGATCGCTCTGCTCAAGGGCGAGCAAGGCCCGGATCTTGCCTTGCAGTTCAATAACTTCCGCGACTGATGGCGCTTGTCGCCCAACACTTCCGCGCGATTGTTGACGCAGGTCAATGTCAGGCCAGGGGGCTCTTGAAAAGCCGTTCGGCGCCACCAACTCTTGCAGTACAGAGGGTGATTTCCATTGCTGGTTTGCGTCACCAAGCAAGAAGGAGGTGAGCGTATGAAACTGCAGAAGTTTTCTCCCTGGAACTGGTTCAAGAGCGAAGCGCACGAGAATCCCGGATCACCTGTGCCGGTTTCACGGGAGGTCGAGCCGAGCACCACGGGGATTTCTCCGCTGTGGCAGATGCACCGCGACCTGGATCGCTGGATGGACGATACCTTGCGTCAGTTCGGTATGCCGAGTCTCGGCGAGCGATCCGATACCCTGAGCACTTTCTTGCGGCCGAGCATCGATATCGCCGAGCGGGATGACGAGTATCGCATCAGTGTCGAGGTGCCGGGTGTCGAGGAAAAGGATGTCAAGCTGTCGCTGGACGACCATCGTCTGTTGATCGAGGGCGAGAAGCGCCAGGAAAGCAGCACCCGGGAGGATCGCTATCAGCGGGTAGAGCGTGCCTACGGCAGCTTCCGGCGTGTGCTGGACTTGCCGGAGGATGCCAAGGTCGACGATATCCAGGCGACCTTCAACAACGGGGTGCTGACCATTACCCTGCCACGCGATGCGTCGGTCCAGCCCAAGCGGCGAGAGATTCCCATTCAGAAGCATTGAGTGCATCGGTCAGCAACCCACGAGATGACAGGCCCGCCTCACGGTGGGCCTTGTCATGTGCGGCTCAGGCTGCCTGCCCCCAGTGCTCGGCCAATGTCTGGCTGGCCAGCATCAGCATGCTCAGATTGCCGAAACTAAAGCTCTCGTGAAGGGTGGCCATCGGCTGTCCACGCATCGCGCCCACGCTCATCAACAGCGGCAGGAAGTGCTCCGGCGTCGGATGGGCATGGCGGGCATGGGGGGCCTGACGCTGCCAGTCGGCCAGGGCCTTCACGTCGCCGGCCTCGGCGGTGTCCCGCGCCCAGGCATGAAATTCCCGTGCCCAGGCATCCGGCTCGGCGAATTCCGTCTTGCGGTCGCCCAGGTTATGGGTGGCGGCTCCGGAGCCGATCAACCACAGCTCGTGGCGTTCGGCGTACTCGCCCAGGCGTGCAGCGATCTCCAGTTGGTGCTCGGTATCGAGCGCCACGGGCACGCTGACCGGCAGCAGTGGCACGCCGGCCTCCGGCCACAGCAACGACAGTGGCGACCAGATGCCGTGGTCCAGGGGGCGTGACGGGTCGAGCGCCGCGTCGATGCCGTTCGCCTGCAGCGCCTGGGCCAGGTCTCGGGCGGTATCCGGCACCCCGGGGGCCGGATACCGCATGCGGTACAGCGCCTCGGGGAAACCGTAGAAGTCGTGCAGCGTCTCCGGGTGGGCCGCCGCCCCGAGGGTCAGGGCTGCGGTTTCGAAGTGGGCCGAGATCACCAGGGCACCCTTCGGCCTGGGGAGTCGGCTGCCCAGCGTGGCCAGGAAATCCCGGGCCGGATGGTTACTGAGTACCAGGCTCGGTGAGCCATGCGAGATGAACAGCACCTGGGGCATCGTGATCTCCGGAAGTCTCGGTTTGCATACCCCTAGCTTACGCCCTCACGGCACGCTGTGAAGTCCACGCGCGGCGAATGGACTCTTGCCCGCTCGTCAATGATCGCCACGTCACATGCCGGGCAGGCATGGTTCAGGCGTTGGCGGGCTGGCTGCCGTCACGGCGGCGGTGGGGGCCGAACAGGCAGGCCAGCAGCAGAATCAAGCCGGCGACACTGGCGATCATTCCCGCCGCGCTCAGTGAGACCTCGAAGCCGATCCAGCCAGGGCCATAGCCGGCCAGCACATAGCCGAGCACCGCGGCAATCAGGGCGAACGCCTGGCTCCAGGCAATCTGCTGGCCGAGATGGTCGGTCATCAAGCGGGCGGCGGCGGCGGGGCAAATGAACATGGCGATGACGATGATCGATCCCACCGCCTCGAACGCGGCGATGGCCGCAATCGCTACCATGATCACCAGGGCCAGGTCGGTCAGGACCGGGCGTGCCTGGATGCTGGCGGCGAAGGCGGGGTCGAAGCTACCGACCACCAGCGGTCGCCAGGCGACGATGACGAAGATGACGACCAGCAGGCCTACCCAGGCGACACGGGCGAGCTGCGGTGGCAGGTCGGCCAGTGCCTCGCGGTCGAACAGCGACGACCAGTGCTGGCCCTCGAACCAGATCAGGCTTTCCAGGTTGCCATACAGGGCATGCTCGACGTCGAGGTGGACGCCGCTGGCGCCATGCCATTCGAGCAGCAACACGCCGAAGGCGAAGATCGAGGTGAAGGCGACGCCCATGGCGGCGCTGGACTCGACGCGCCCCAGATGCTTGATCAACTCGATCAAGGCCACGGTGACGATCGCCGCCACGCCGGCGCCGAACATCATCGCCGAGGCGGCCAGGGTGCCGGTGATCAGGAAGCTGGCCACGATGCCGGGCAGCGCGACGTGACTGATGGCGTCGCCGATCAGGCTCTGGCGGCGCAGTACCAGGAAGTTGCCGAGCAGGGCGCAGGTCAGGCAGATGATCACCGCCACCACCAGCGGTGCCAGGCTGAGCATCAGGAAGTCGGCCATCATGAAGCGACTCTCGGTGAGAGGGGGAGGCACGATTCGAGTGTCGTGACCGTGTCGGGAGGCAGGCAGTTGCCGATCGGTTCGAGTCCCAGGTGGTCCAGATGGGCCGCTTCGTCGGGATACAGCGAGCGGTACAGCGACCACAGCTGCTCTTCATGATCGGCATCGCGGGCAGCGGCTTTCCCCGAAGGAGTGGGGACATGGTCGCGGCGGATGTAGCCGTGGCGGCGCAATACTCGCAGGGTCAGGGCATCGTAGATCGCTTCCCGACGCGCCAGTGCCAGCAGCCCCTGGCGCAGGTGCACCTTGGTCTTGAAACGGTAATGGGCGGACAGCATGGCGACGATGCCGCGGCGTGGCGAGAACAACAGCGACAGGGCGAACAGGCCGAAGGCACTCAGCACGACCAGTGGCCCGGTGGGCAGGCCGGTGTGCACGCTCGAGAGGGTCACGCCCAGATAGCCGGCCAGCGCGCCGCAGATCGCCGCGATTGCCACCATGTGCAGTGGGCGGTCGGTCCAGAAACGCCCGGTGACAGGCGGAATGATGGTCAGGGCCACGATCAGGATCAGTCCCGTGACCTTCAGCCCGATCACGGTCACCGCCAGCAGAAGCAGTAGCATCAACATGTCGATTCGCTGCGCTTGGATGCCATTGGTGTAGGCATATTCCGCATCGAAGCACACCAGCAGGAACTGCCGCCGCAGCATGAAGATCGCCACCAACAGCAGTAGGCCGCACAGGCCGATGAGGTGCGCTTCGGCAGCCAGCATGCCGGCCGTGGCACCCACCAGGTAGCCGGTCAGACCGGCCTGGCCGCCGGTGTGCATGACCTGGATGACGGTGATCAGCACCACGCCCAGGCCGAACAGCACCGACAACACGGCACCGATGGCGGCATCCTCGCCCAGCCGCGTGCGTTCGCTGATGCCCTGGACGCCCCACAGTCCCAAGGCGGCACTGATTCCCGCGCCAGCCAATAGCCCCGGCAGCCAGCGCCCGTCGCCGGTCAGCAAGGCCATGACGATGAACGCCACCGCCAATCCCGGCAGGGTGGCATGGCTGATGGCGTCGCTGACCAGCGAGCGCTTGCGCAGCAGGATGAAGCTGCCGATCATGCCGGCGCTGGCACCGAGCAACATGGCCCCCAGCGTCACCAGGCTGGTGTTGTAGCCGGTCGAGAAGGTCAGGGCACGCAACCAGGCTTCCATGCTTCAGACCTTTTGTGTCGAGAGTGGGGGAGACACGATGCGTTCGAGCTGCAGCGCGCTCAGGCGCCCGCCATAGGCCTCCTGCAGCGTCTGTGCGGTGAAGGCTTGATCCACGGGCCCGGCCGCGATACGGCGTACGTTGAGCAGCAGCACATGGTCGAAATAATCGCGCACGGTGGACAGGTCGTGATGCACGCAGAGCAAGGTCTTGCCTTGTTGTTTGAGTGCCTTCAGGACCTCGACGATGGCTTTTTCGGTCGCTGCGTCGACCCCGGCGAAGGGTTCGTCGAGGATGGTCAGGTCCGCCGACTGGGCCAGGGCGCGCGCGAGGAACACGCGCTGCTGCTGGCCGCCGGAGAGTTGCCCGATCTGACGCTTGGCGAAGGCCTCCATGCCGACGCGGCCGAGACATTGCATGGCGGTGTCGCGATGATGGCGACGAGTGAACTGCCACCAGCGTACCTCGCGGAACAGGCCCATGATCACCACATCGAGCACCGTGGCCGGGAAGTCCCAGTCGACGCTGTTGCGCTGCGGGACATAGGCCACATGATGGCTCTGTTGTGCGTAGGGGGCACCGTAGACGAGTACTTCGCCGGACAGGCGCCGCTTGATGCCGAGAGCCGCCTTGAGCAGCGTCGACTTGCCGGCGCCATTGGGACCGACGATCGCGGTCAGGCTGCCGGGCGGGACGATGAAGTCCACGGAATAGACCACCGGCTTCTGTGCGTAGCTCACGGTCAGCCCTTGAATCGCCAGTGGGCTCTGGACGATGGCCGGGTCCTCGATGCGACTGGCTTTCACTGATGGTCCTCGCTGCCGGTGCCCAGCCTGCCGCTCATGCCGCCGCGCGGGGCGTCGCCGCCAAGCGCGCGAGCGAGCAGGGTGACGTTATGATCGATCATGCCGATATAGGTCCCTTCGTAAGTGTCCGGGGCACCCATGGCATCGGAGTAGAGTTCGCCGCCGATATCCACCTTCCAGCCCTGTGCTGCCGCTCCCTCGACCAGGGCCCGAATGTTACGCTCCGAGACCGAGGTTTCGACGAAGATGGCACCGATCCGACGCTCCACCAGCAGATTCACCAGGGTCTCGATACGTGCCAGCCCGGCTTCGCTTTCGGTGGAGAAGCCTTGAATGCCCTCTACCGCATAGCCGTAGGCATCCCCGAGGTAGCCGAAGGCGTCATGGGCGGTGACCAGGACCCGCGCCGATTCCGGTACGCTGCCGAGCGCCCGGCTGGCATAGTCGTCCAGGGCTTGGAGTTGCTCGAGGAGAGCGTCGGCATTGGCATGGAAGTCATCGCGGGCTTCCGGTCGCAACTCGATCAAGGCATCGCGCGTTGCTTCGACGACATGACGCCAACGATTCGGGTCCATCCACACGTGCGGATCCGTGCGATCGGGGAATTCCTCGTCCGCCAGGAGCTGTGCTTCGGGAACGGCTTCCCCCACCGCGAATACCGGCTTGCGCTGGGCCAGGCGTTCGAGGAATTCCTCGAGCTGGGCCTCCAGGTATAGGCCATTCCAGAACACCGCATCGGCCTGGGTCATGGCCGAGATGTCACTGCGCGTCTGACGATAGAGGTGGGGATCCACGCCGGGTCCCATCAAGCCCTGCACCTCGATATGCTCTCCGCCGACCTGGCGCAGGGTATCGCTGATCATGCCGGTCGTGGCTACCAACCGCAGCCTGGCGTTGTCCTGGGCATGACTCTGCCCCCAGAGCATGGCCAGCAACACGGGTATCCCTATCCTGGCGAAACGATAAAGCGACATGCAGTCATTCCTTGTTGGTCAGTCGTGGCCGCGGCAGTTCGTCATGACAGCGTCATTCGCACGCGTGCTTGAGAGCTTGTCCTTAGGCTACACTCTTACACATGCAAGGCGTGCATTGAACGAGCCTAGCTTGTCGATAGGGCATTCGCATTTCCATTATGCGGGCATCCACGATTGAATGAATCAAGGATAGCCGACGCCTACTCGGCGTTGGACCAGCAGAAGGGAGAATGCCAGGTGCCACAGCCGATCAGGAATCTGATCCGTCCCATGCGCAATATCCTGTATCTGTCTCTGGCGGGAGCGAGTTTCGGTCTGGGAGTGATCGGTCTCTTCCTGCCGCTGATGCCGACCGCCTGCTTCATGCTGCTGGCAGTATGGGCGGCCTCCAAGGGCTCGCCGCGTTTCGCCGACTGGATTCGGCGTCATCCACGCTTTGGCCCCTCGATCGTCGCCTGGGAACGCGAGCGCGCCATCCCGCGCCACGCCAAGGGGATTGCCGTCGTCATGCTGACACTGTCCGTGGTGCTGCTGGCGGTTACCATCAGTGCCTTGACGCTCAAGCTGGCATTGATCGTCGGGCTCAGTCTGCTGGGCGTGTGGATCGTGACACGACCCGAGCCGCGTCGCGCTCATCTCTCCTGATCACGTCGCGTCTTCATCAACGCTGACATTGCGACTGACGCCGCTGGCTTTGAGAAAGTCGCCCCGGGCGCCGTACAATGATCGGCGATTACCGAACAGGAGCGTTCCTCGATGTCAGCACCGCAGCCGATTCATCTGCACGATTATCAGCCCCCCGCCTACCGGGTCACGCATACCGAGCTCAAGTTCGACCTGTCACCTTCGGCAACCCATGTCAGTGCCCGCCTGCATCTAGAGCGTCATCCCGAACGTCAGCAAGAGGCTCCGCCTCTGGTATTGAATGGCGAACATCTCACGCTGCTGCGCATTGCCATCGATGGCCAGGAGCTGGAAGCCGGTGAATACGCCGTCGATGACGAGACCCTGACCGTGCATGCAGTGCCTCAGCGCTTCCTGCTGGATACCGAGGTCGAGATCGATCCCGCCGCCAATACGGCACTCGAAGGCCTCTACCTGTCGAACGGCATGTTCTGCACCCAGTGCGAGGCCGAGGGTTTCCGCCGCATCACCTACTATCCGGATCGCCCCGATGTGATGGCGACCTTCTCCACCACCGTGATCGGCGACAAGGCGAGCGTGCCGGTGCTGCTTTCCAACGGCAACCCGGTGGAGCGTGGCGAGCTGCCCGGCGACCGGCACTTCGTCACCTGGGAGGACCCGCATCCCAAGCCTTGTTACCTGTTCGCCCTGGTGGCCGGCGACCTGAGGAAGGTCGAAGACCGTTTCACCACCATGAGCGGGCGCGACGTCACGCTGCAGATCTGGGTCGAGCAGGAGAACCTCGACAAGACCGACCACGCCATGGCGTCGTTGAAACGTGCCATGACGTGGGACGAGGAAACCTACGGTCGCGAGTACGATCTGGACCTGTTCATGATCGTGGCGGTCAACGACTTCAACATGGGGGCCATGGAGAACAAGGGGCTCAACATCTTCAATTCGGCGGCGGTGCTGACGCATCCGCTGACCGCGACCGATGCCGCCTTCCAGCGTGTCGAGGGCATCGTCGCCCACGAATACTTCCACAACTGGTCGGGCAACCGGGTGACCTGCCGCGACTGGTTCCAGCTCTCGCTGAAGGAGGGCTTCACCGTCTTCCGCGACCAGAGCTTTACCGCCGATACCAACTCGGCGCCGGTCAAGCGCATCGAGGACGTGTCCTTCTTCCGTACGGCCCAGTTCGCCGAGGATGCCGGTCCCACTGCCCATCCGGTACGCCCCGATCAATATATCGAGATCAGCAACTTCTACACCCTGACCATCTACGAGAAGGGTGCCGAAGTGGTGCGCATGCTGCGCAACCTGCTGGGCTGGGAAACCTTCCGCAAGGGCACGGATCTGTACTTCGCGCGCTTCGACGGCCAAGCGGTGACCATCGAGGATTTCGTGGACTGCATGCGTGAGGTCTCCGGCCTGGACCTCTCCCGGTTCATGCACTGGTACTCGCAGGCCGGCACGCCGGAAATCGACGCCAACGGCCACTACGATTATGCCAAGGGTGAGTACCATCTGACCCTGCGGCAGCGTACGCCGGCAACCCCGGGCCAGCATGAGAAACTGCCGCTGCACATCCCCATTCGCCTGGGTCTGGTAGGCACCAAGTCCGGTGAGGACCTGGCGTTGACGCTGGACGGCCAGGCACTGGGCAAGGATGCGGTGATCCACCTGTGCGAGGAGGAGCAGCACTTCGTGTTCACCGGTCTCTCCGAGGCGCCGGTGCCTTCGTTGCTGCGCGGCTTTTCGGCGCCGGTCAAGCTGCGTTTCCCCTACGCACGTGAGGACCTGGCCTTCCTGTTGCAGCACGACTCGGATGGCTTCAATCGCTGGGATGCCGGCCAGCGTTTGGCCATCCTGGCACTGGACGACCTGATCGCCGCCCATCGTAACGGGGTGGAAAAGGTCATGGATGTGCGGGTGGTCGAGGCATTCCGCACGTTGTTGACCACCGCGAGCGACGACAAGGCGGTACTGGCGGAAATGCTCACCCTGCCGTCGGAAGCCTATATCGCCGAGCAGCAGCCGGTCGTCGATGTCGATGCCATCCATGCCGCCCGGACGTTCGTCAAGCAGTCGCTGGCCGTGGCCCTGCGCGATGAGTTCATGGCCGTGTATCACGACCACCGTGCGGAGGCTCCCTATGCGCCGGAGCCGGACCAGATCGCCGAGCGCAGTCTGAAGAACGTGGCGCTGTCGTATCTGATGAGCATCGAGGACGAGGAGGCGGTGGCCCTGACCCAGCAGCAGTTCGAGGCCGGTCACAACATGACCGACGTACGGACCGCCCTGACCCTGCTCGTGCATAGTTCACGCGACGACCTCGCCGATCCGGCCCTCAAGGTCTTCGGCGAAAAGTGGGCCCACGACCCGCTGGTCATGGATCAGTGGTTCAGCATCCAGGTCACTCGCCCGCAGCCGGACGTGCTGGAGCGCCTCAAGTTCCTGATGCAGCATCCCGCGTTCTCGCTGAAGAACCCCAACAAGGTTCGCGCCCTGATCGGTACCTTCGCCAGTCAGAATCGCGTCAACTTCCATCGTGCCGACGGCGAGGGCTACAAGCTGCTGGCCGATGTGGTCATCGAACTCAACGAGCTCAACCCCGAGATCGCCGCGCGTATCATCACTCCCCTGACCCGCTGGCAGCGCTTCGACGAAGAGCGTCAGGCGCTGATGAAGAGCGAGCTCGAACGCATTCGCGCCGAAGAGCTGTCGCCCAACGTCTACGAGGTCGTGGAGAAAGCGCTGGCGTCCTGATGACCGCTGGCGTCGGACAACGTGCCAATCCCAGGCCGCCCGCGAGGCGGCCTGGTCATTCAGGGACATGCACCGGCAGTCGGCAGCCGGTGTGTGGTGGGGCTTGACGCGAGAAGACGATGATGCCTTTAATGAATAGGCGTTGGTTCAATTAGCCGACGCCAATTCAATGACATTCGAAGACTCACGTGATGATGACTCAGATCCGTTTCGTACCAGGCAATTGGCTGTGCACCATGAAACATGGTGTGCGAGCCCATGCTTGCCCGCGAGCCGTCTCTCGAGTCTGATCTCACCGGCCGCGGATCTTACCGCGGCCCCGATATCCTCCTCGATTTCTCGTCCTCGCTAAGGTCCCCGGCCTCCACAATGGAGACCTTGATATGACCTTGTCCCTATCGCTCGCGCGTATTCTCGATGGCCTGGCAGGGAAGTGCCGTGAGCGTCGCAACTATCAGGCCTTGTCCCACCTCGATGCCCACTTGCTGCGCGATATCGGCCTGCGTCGGGAAGGCAGAGTGATCATGCCGATCCATGCCGAGGGCTCCCATGCCAAGGGCCAAGCGCGGGACCGCCTGGCGGTGCCGGCACGGGGAGAGTCGCCGGGGCAAGCGTGCGTTGACGATGAGACGCCGCACTGTCCACACTGCGGAGCGTCGCTGGCTTAGCGAGGCCACGGTCGCAGGAAGCGGCCGTGGCATTCCATGCGAAGCCGGTCGGGCACCAGGCATGGCGCCCGACCCGATATGTCATGCCCGGATGCATGGCAATAGCCGCTGCGTTGATAACGACCCGTATCAGCGGAGGTAAGTCCTTGCCAGCGTTACGCTATGCTGAAAATGCATGCATATCATCACTTGGCGCAGGGAGGCCGAGTCGTCTATGACAGATCATCTGCTGATCGTGTCTTATCTGGGGGCCGCCTGGTTGGCGGGCAGCCTGATCGGGCTGGAGCGTAGTTATCATGGGCGACCGGCAGGTTTTCGTACCCATGCGTTGGTGTGTCTGGCTTCGGCCTTGCTGATGGTCGTTACCACGCACCAGGGGCAGTGGTTCAGTTCCACCATGCCGGCCTCGGCGATCAATACCGACCCCACCCGTATGGCGCAAGGCATCATGACCGGGATCGGCTTTCTGGGCGCCGGGGTCATCTTCAAGGAAGGGCTGACGGTCCGTGGCCTGACCACCGCGGCCTCGATCTGGATGACGGCGGCGTTGGGGATCCTCTATGGCATCGGCTTCCTGTTTCCGGCGCTCCTGGTGACCGCCATGACCTTGGTGACGCTTTCCCTGTTCCGCTGGGCCGAGTCGCGCATGCCCAGCCAGCATTTCGCCGATCATGTACTGGCCTTTCCGATCGATGCCGTACGCACCGAGGCGCAGGTGCGCGAGTTGATCAAGGAGCAGGGGTTCCGGGTCAAGTCGCTGAGTTATCGTCTGGTGCAGCGTGGAACCGTTTACGAGTACCACATGACACTGCAGACGCTGGACCGTCAGAATCTTTGTCGATTGGCCGAGCGGTTGCGCGACGAAGAGGGGGTGCTGGAGTTCCGTCTCTCGCCACTGGCCGAGTAACGGTGGTCTCTTGTGCATCGACAGGCAAAAGGCGAAGCTATATCGGCTACCTTGTGAGGGATGGCCGAGATGGCGCAAATGTCGGGGTCGGCAAGACTGATTCTCAATGGAAAATCGGCCCAATTGCCTGCGGTCAGGGAAGCCGTTTTTACCCGGCGCCGGCTCGGAAACAGGCTGGAAGTCCAGGTGACCTGGGAGCAGGGCGATGCGGCAAGGTTCGCCCAGCAGGCTGGACGTGACGGTGTTTCTCGCCTGATTGCCGGTGGCGGAGACGGTACTGTCAACGAGATCGTCAATGGCCTGATGCAACTCCCCAAGGATCAGCGTCCGCCGCTGGCCATCCTGCCTCTGGGGAGTGCCAATGACCTTGCCACCTCGCTGGATTTGCCTCTGGAGCCCGAGCCGGCACTCGAGGTCGCGTTCACGGCGTCTCCGCAGCCGGTCGATGTCCCTTGCCTGGGAGACATGCATTACCTCAACATGCTGTCCGCGGGTTTCGGGGCCGAGGTCACATCCTCTACCCCCAAGACACTCAAGCGTTTGTTGGGCGGAGGGGCATATTCATTGATGGGAGCCCTCAAGGCCTGGCGCTATCAGCCTTACCCTGGGCAGTTGCGCTGGTCCGAGGGCGAGTGTCGCTTGCCCCTTTTCGTGCTGGCCATCGGCAACGGCACCCACGCCGGTGGCGGGCAATGCCTGACGCCCCAGGCGCGCCTCGACGATGGGCTGCTGGATGTGCTGGTCGTACGCCATTTTTCCTCACTCGGCGAGATGAAGCAGATGCTCGACGAACTCACACGACTCCCCGCGACCGGGAGGTTCGTGGACTATTTCCGGACGTCGCGGCTGAGTTTCAGTACCGAAATGGAAGTGCCCTTCACGCTCGACGGAGAGTTGCAGCACTTCATGTCTTTCGAGGTAACGTTGGAGAACGCCGGGCTGGAGCTGCTGGGACCGGCGACATGCCGACTGTTCACTCATGCCTTATCCTGATCTTGCGATAGGATTACCAAGGAACGAGGCTACCAAGGAGGTGAAACATCATGCCGAATCCATTCCATCTCGCGGTACAGGTAAGAGATCTCGAAGAGGCTCGAGGCTTCTATGGTGAGTTGCTGGGTTGTCCGGAAGGCCGCTCCAGCGATACCTGGGTCGATTTCAACCTGTTCGGTCATCAGTTCGTCTGTCACTTGAATCCGGCACTGGGTAATGGGGCTCCGGCGGTCCACCACAACTCCGTGGATGGCCATGGCGTTCCGGTACCCCACTTTGGGGTGGTGCTGGAGATGGCCGATTGGGAAGCCCTGGTCGACCGATTGACCGCAGCGGGCGTGCGCTTCGAGATCGAGCCCTATATCCGTTTCCAGGGGGAGCCCGGCGAGCAGGCCACCATGTTTTTCTTCGACCCGAGTGGTAATGCGCTGGAGTTCAAGGCCTTTCGCGATATTGCGGGACAATTGTTCGCTACCTGAATCTGATCTCGAGGAGTCATATCATGGATGAATTCATGCAGGCCGCCATTGTCGAAGCCAAGAAAGGCATGACAGAGGGGGGAGTGCCGATCGGCTCGGTATTGGTGCATAAGGGGCGAATCATCGGTCGAGGCCACAATCAGCGCCAACAACGCGGCAGCGTGGTGTTGCATGCTGAGATGGATGCCCTGGAGCAGGCGGGTCGTCAACCGGCAGCGGTATACCGTCAGTCGGTGCTTTATACCACCCTGTCGCCTTGCCCGATGTGTAGCGGGGCTATCCTGTTGTATGGCATACCGCGCGTAGTGATCGGCGAGAGCCGGACCTTCATGGGCGATGAGGCCCACCTTCATGCTTGCGGCGTGACCCTCGAAGTGCTTGATGATCCGACCTGTCGGGAATTGATGGCGCGTTTCGTCCGCGAGCATCCCGAGCTGTGGCACGAAGACATTGGTGAATAACATCATGACTTGCGGCTCTGACCAGGCTCTGGTGGAATAAGGGCTCAAGATTTATGGGTAACCTCATGATTTATTTGGAGAGAGTGTGATGGTGAATAAACCTTGGATTCCGCTTGCCGTGGCGTTGGCACTCGCTGTGGGGCTGGCAGGGTGTGGCAATGGCGAGGATGACGATACGACACCGCAGGAGGGATCCAACGGTGCCAGTGAAACCATGGAAGCCCCTGCGGACGAGTCTCAGACGGAAGCGCCTGTTGACGAGACTCAGACGCAAACCTCTGCAGGCGGGACTCAGGAGGCCCCGCAAGAGGGAGGAGATGAGGCCGAATCCATGACCGAGGAGTCCGAAGCCTCGGATCCGGCCGGTTCGACGTCAGGCACCGGTGGTGAAGCGTCGCAAGAAGGCGGGATGACAGTGCAAGGGGACGAGCAGGCAGAGGAGGAAACCCTCCGCGAATCGCCCGAGAACCTCGATGAACAGTCGGCCATGCCGGGGGAAACCACCGACGAGGATATCGAGCAGGTCATGAAAGAGACCGAACGACGCTTCAACGAGGCCCAGCGTCAGATCGATGAGCAGTTCGAGAGGGCCGAGCGTCAGGATCCTACCGCCAACGACGAGCTCAACAATCCGGAGTCGACGGAGGGTAACAACAATCCGGAGTCGGAGAGCAACTGATGTGAGGGGAACGCCTCGCGAAGAGGCGTACGAAAAAGGTCCACCGAAGTGGACCTTTTCATTACCACTTGCTTAATGCGAAACGCTTAGGCAATTGGCGTATTCAGGGATGTCAACGTTTAGTTGGCAACCTTGATGTTGGCGGCCTGAAGGCCTTTTTTGCCCTGAGTGACCTCAAAGGTGACCTTTTGGCCATCCTGCAGGGTCTTGAAGCCTTCAGCCTGAATTTCGGAGAAGTGGGCGAACAGGTCATCGCCGCCGTCGTCCGGAGAGATGAAGCCGTAACCCTTGGTGTCGTTGAACCACTTGACAGTGCCAGTTGCCATTGTCGATTTCCTTAACTAACTAAATGATGGTGCTGGGCCGGCATAGGCTAGGCCTATGCCATGTTGCCCGTAGTGCGTGGGTAAGGCGAAGAAGAAGGGCGCACAGGGAGTCTCGAAGAAATCGATCAACAACAGACGACATTCTACTTGCAAACCAACGCAACGGATGATGCATCAGGGCCTGGGTTGCGTCAAGATAGGGTCTGGCGCGTCCCAATCCGATGCCCGCCAAATCACTTTAGATGGAAAAATCAAAGACGTCCAGAATGTCGATTCGTTGCTGGGCCAGTACGGCGTCGTGCCGGGGTGGCCGCCAGTGAATGCCTCCATGACCACACACTAGGAAGTCCTATGGTGACACTGAACACGACCCTCAGCAGTACGCATAGCAAGCTGATCGGCTACCTGTTATGGATCTTCGGCTTCCTGGGAGCCCACCGTTTCTATTATGGCAAGCCGGTGACGGGGACCCTCTGGTTCTTCACGCTTGGCTTGCTGGGGGTCGGCTGGCTGATCGACCTGTTTCTGATTCCCTCCATGGACCGCCAAGCCGATCTGCGCTTTCATGCCGGCCCCATCAATTACTCCCTGGCCTGGATCCTGCTGACCTTTCTCGGGATCTTCGGTATCCATCGCCTGTATATGGGCAAGTGGGTGACCGGCATTCTCTACCTGCTGACCGGCGGGCTGTTCCTGCTCGGCGTGCTTTATGACTTCTGGACGCTCAACGATCAAATCTCGCTGAAGCACGCCAGGCGTGGCATCTTCAATGGCTAAGCGGGGGCCGTGATGTTCTTCGACGCGCAGTTCTGGCCCTTCTTGATCGCCATCACGCTCCTGACCATGAGCCCCGGGGTGGATACCTTGCTGGTGATTCGTAACACCACCCGAGGGGGCGTGCACGATGGCATGCTGACGAGCCTGGCAATCTGTTGTGGCTTGTTCGTGCATGCGACGGTATCGGCGCTGGGGATTTCGATCATTCTGCTGCAGTCGGCCTGGGCCTTCGGCCTGCTCAAGCTGGCGGGGGCCGTCTATCTGGTCTGGCTAGGGCTGCAGAGCCTGATCAGCGCGCGCCGGGGAGCCCTCTTGCCGGTGGCGGGGGTGAGCGGTCCACGGACGCGGGTTGGGTCGTGGGTGCCGTTGCGCGAGGGGTTCCTGTCCAATGTGCTCAACCCCAAGACCGTGGTGTTCTACATGGCATTCCTGCCCCAGTTCATCGCGCCCGGCGATCCAGCATTGGCCAAGTCGCTGTGGCTGGCCGGAGTCCATTTCGTGATCGCCAATCTGTGGCAGATCGCCATCGCCTTGATGGTGGGCCGTGCCGGCAAATGGTTGGCCAGACGCTGGGTATCGCGCAGCCTGGACGGGCTCACGGGAACCGTGATGGTTGGCTTCGGTATCAAGCTGGCACTGGAGCAGCGCCCGACCTGACGGTAGGGCGCTGCTCGGCATTCAATTCCGCGCCAATAGCGACGCGTCGTAAGGCACACTCTTCTCGGCTTCGCTCAACATGACTACGCCTTGCGGATCGCCGCCATTGGCCAGGCTTTCGAAGATGACCCGGTAGCTCATTACCGCCTGCACATACTCGCGGGTCTCGCGGTAGGGAATGCTCTCGACGAACAGGTCGAATTCCTGGGGAGCGTCGCGCAGCCAGCGATCGACGCGGCCGGGACCGGCATTATAGGCAGCGGTGGCGGCCAGGCGGTTGCCGCGATAGCGCTCGAGCATGTCGCGGATGTAAGTGCTGCCCAGACGGATGTTGACCTCCGGGTCGAGGATCCCATAGGGACCGGGATCGGCAATCCCCAGTTGGCGGCTGACCAGCGTGGCGGTACCTGGCATCAGTTGCATCAGGCCGCGGGCACCCGCCGGCGAGAGGGCCTTGGGATTGTAGGCGCTCTCGCGTCGGGCGATGCCCATCAGCAGGTAGGGATCGACACCGGTGACGCCTCCCCACTTCAGGAAGCTGTCGCGGAAGGCGGCGGGAAAACGCCAGTCCAGGGCATTCCACATGGCGCCGGTGATGGTCGTCTGTATCAGCTTGGCATACCAACCCTGGCGCTCGGCGTAGTCGGCAAGGGCCCGCGCTTCGCCGGCGCTGGCCTGAGCCACGGCGTAATACCATTCGCTGCTGGCGAGTCCTGGTTCGCCGATGCGCATCAATGCCTCGGTACGTTGAACCACCGGCCACTCATCGACTTGTCGACGATATTCGTCATTGAAACCGGCGCGTTCCAGGTTCAAGTCGTAGGGACGACCGAGGCGGTCCGCGGCAGCGAAACCGAAAAAGCTGCGCTCGCCGGCGGCCACCGCATATGCCTTGGCGGCGGTCTGAGGATCGCCGAGCTGCTCCAGCGCACGTCCCAGCCAGTATTGCCAGCGTGCTTCCTGGCGCGGGTCGTCGGGCATGCGGTGGACCCAGTCGATCACGCCTTGCCAGTCACGCTCGGCGAGCGCTCGGCGAACCCGCAACTCCAGCAGGTCGGCATCGGCCAGGCGTGGCAGAGCCTCGTCGACCCAGCGACGGTTGTTGCGCACTTCGCGAACCATGGAGTAGAAAGCCAGATCGTGCTCGATGGCATGGCGGTGTTCGGCCTCGAGTTCCAGGTGAGGGGCGATCTTGCGCCAGGCTTCCAGGGCCGCCTCGGTGTCGGCCCGCGTGAAGCCATGCATGGCCGCGGCGAACAAGGTGCTGGTGCCTTGGCCATCCGGGCCGATGCGTGCCGGTACCCGGGTCACGGCGGAAAAATCGCGCCGCAGCCGTTCCACGATATCGCGCGCGTTCTGCCACTCGCTGCCGAGCTGGCGTCCCAGGTAGCTCATCAACCCCGATTCGCCGGCCTGCCAGGCCAGCATCTTGCGCTCCCAGATATCCAGGTCGCTGATCTCGCCGCGGTCACGAAGGACATCGAACAGGGCGTCACAGGCCGAGGGCTGGGAGTGACCGACACGCCATAGCTGGCGACCGCCCTCGGCGGCCGCGACCGGGTCGGGGCCCAACAGTGCCGTATAGTAATGGCATTGGCGCGCGGTACCGCTGGGCTCGCCGTCGCTGACCGCCAGTAGGCTGTCATAACGGCCGGCACTGCCGTAGCGGGCGATGGCCTGGCCTCGCATCCACTCGCTCAGGGGCGAATCGGCATAGCGTTCGATGTAGGCCAGCACTTCGCTGGGTTCGGCATGAGGCAAGCGCCCGCGCAAGCGATGATAATCCACGTAACCGGCCAGGACGTGACCTTCTATGGCGGCCTCGTCGATCTCGCTCCAGCGGTGCTCCCGAGCGGCGTCCAAGGCCTCGCGCATGACGCCGTCCTCGGCCTGTGCGGTAGTCACTGACAGGTTCAATGTCAGGGCCGTGAGCAGGGCACCGGCACGTCCGGCGATAGTCTGTTGGCGCATGACGACATGCCTCCCTGTGCTTTCGAGTCGCGAATCCGCCATCCTCGCCGATGACGAGACTCTTGAGTAGTGTCGCTGGATCCCGACAGTGGCTTGTTGCCGCGTGGATCGCGTTACACTGGTGGCTGACACCGCACCCTGGAGGCAGTAATGGCAAAGTGGCTATCCGGCACCCTGCTCGGACGTCTCCGCCGGCGCGGCTGGGCTGTGCAACGAATCGGCCGCGCATTGCGGTTGTTCGTGCCCATGACGCGTGACGTGGTGATGCGCCGCTACCGGCCGGTACCCTGGTCGGCGTTTGCCTGGATGGGGCTGGCGCTGGCCTATCTGGTGATGCCTTTCGACCTGATCCCCGACGTCATCCTGTTGACGGGCTGGCTGGACGATGTGGTGATCGTCGGTTGGCTGCTGACCCGGGTGGATCGCCGCTTGGCCGCCTATCGTGACTGGAAGGAGGGCGATTGCCAGCCGTGAAGGAGAAACGTAGAGTTAAACAAACGTTTCAATCTTCGCTGCCGACGAGGTCCGATTACGAGATGACCACCACGACGATGCCTGGCGAGCGTTCCGCCGCGGAGTGGCGGGCCGCCTTGACACGGTTTGTGCAGGCGATCCCGCATACCCGAGAGTTGGGGCTCGAAGTGCGGGACGTCGCGCCGCCGAGCGTCACCATGCGCTTGCCTTGGCACCGTGATCTGCTCGGCGACGAGCCGCGCGGCCTGGTGCATGGCGGAGTGCTGACCATGATGCTGGACACCCTGTGTGGCTCCGCGGTGCTGTGTGGCCTGCCGACGCCGGAAGTGTGTCCGACGCTCGACCTGCGCGTCGATCACTACCGCCCGGGGGTAGCGGGATACGATCTGCTGGGCGCGGCGCGGGTCGTGAGGGTGACCGAATCCATGGTGTTCACCGAAGGCACGCTTTGGCAGCGGGAGGGGTGTGTCATCGCACGCGGCATCGGCAATTTCGTGCGTCTCGGGCCACGCAATACGCCCCCCGGCTTTGCCGCCGCCCTGTTCGGGGAAGGAAAGCTGGACAATGCCGACCAGGAGGCATGATATGCAGGAATCATTCACTTCCCAGCAGTGGCTGGTGAACACCCGCGCCCGTGGCGACGTCGAGGCCATGCTGTCGCTGGTGCCCTATGCGCGGCGCATCGGCGTCAGTGCCGAGGTCGATGAGCGGGGCCTGGTCTTTCGGCTGGCCCCCCGGCAAGGCAATGTCGGTAACGTCATGCTGCCGGCCCTGCATGGCGGGGTGGTGGCGGCCTTCATGGAAACCGCCGCGACTCTCGATCTGATGTTGGCGGCCCGTGTCGCGAGGCTGCCGAAGATCATCGACTTCTCCATCGATTATTTACGCACCGCGCATCTGGCGCCGACCCTGGCGCGTTGCCTATTGCTGCGTGAGGGGCGGCGCATGGCCAATGTGCAGGTCAGTGCCTGGCAGGAAGACGAGACAAGCCCCATCGCCACGGCGCGCCTGCACCTCTTGCTCAGCGACCCCCCAGACATGGCTATCGAGTCGATTGCCCACGCTTGAAAAGCGTTCGCCCAACCCCATATTTCGATCACGCTATCGAATACCGACGCGCTGTGCGAGAGCGGCCGTCGACAAATCCCATGTACCCAATGTGATCGATGAGGGCCTTGATCCATGACCACTGCCACCCACGAAGAAACCCTGGGTTTTCAGACCGAAGTCAAGCAGTTGCTTCACCTGATGGTCCACTCCCTGTATTCCAACCGGGAGATCTTCCTGCGCGAGCTGATTTCCAACGGTGCCGACGCCTGCGACAAGCTGCGTTATCAGGCGCTGGACAACGACGCGCTCTACGAGGGTGACAGCGAGCTGCGCATCGAGATCGAACATGATGCCAAGGCCGGCACCGTGACGGTGCGCGACAACGGTATCGGCATGAGCCGCGACGAGGTGATCCAGAACCTGGGTACTATCGCCAGGAGCGGTACCGCCGAATTCCTCAAGCAGCTCTCCGGCGAGCAGCAGAAGGATGCCAAGCTGATCGGCCAGTTCGGGGTGGGATTCTATTCCAGCTTCATCGTCGCTGACGAAGTGACCGTGCGTACCCGGCGCGCCGATCTGGCTCACGACGCCGGCGTCGAGTGGCGCTCGAAGGGGGAGGGCGAGTTCACCATTGCCGATATCCCGCGCGATGCCCGTGGCACCGAGATCGTGCTGCACCTGAAGAAGGACGCCAAGGAGTTCGCCGACGACTTTCGCCTGAAGAGCCTGGTGCGCAAGTATTCCGACCATATCGATGTGCCGGTGCGCATGCCTCGTGTCGATGTCGAGCGGGACGATGACGGCAAGGAAATCCCCGGCACCGAAAAAACGAGCTGGGAAACCGTCAACGAGGCCACGGCACTCTGGGTACGGCCCAAGGCGGAGATTTCGGACGACGAATACAAGGCCTTCTACAAGCACGTGGCTCATGACTTCACCGATCCCCTGACCTGGAGCCACAACAAGGTCGAAGGCAAGCTCGAATACACCAGCCTGCTGTACGTGCCGAGTCGGGCGCCCTTCGATCTCTACGAGCGCGACGGTGCGCGCGGCCTCAAACTCTACGTGCAGCGCGTGTTCATCATGGACGACGCCGAGCAGTTCCTGCCGCTGTATCTGCGCTTCATCAAGGGCGTGGTGGATACCAAGGACCTGTCGCTGAACGTCTCCCGCGAACTGCTGCAGCAGGATCCGCAGGTCGACAAGATGAAGGCGGCACTGACCAAGCGGGGACTGGACATGCTCAAGAAGCTGGCCAAGGACAAGGAGCAGTACCAGAGCTTCTGGAACACCTTCGGCAGCGTGCTCAAGGAAGGCCCCGCGGAAGACTACGCCAACCGTGACAAGATTGCGGAACTGCTGCGCTTCGCCACCACCCACACTGAAAGTGCCACCCAGGATCAGTCGCTGGCGGATTACGTATCGCGCATGAAGGAAGGGCAGCAGAAGATCTACTACATCGTCGCCGACAGCTTCAATGCGGCCAAGCACAGCCCGCACCTGGAGATCTTCCGCAAGAAGGGGATCGAGGTGCTGCTGCTGTCCGATCGCATCGACGAATGGCTGATGAGTCATCTCACCGAGTTCGACGGCAAGTCGTTCGTCGATGTGGCCAAGGGCGAATTGGATCTCGGCGATATCGAGGGCGAAGAAGAGAAGAAGGCGCAGGAAGAGACCGCCAAGGCCAAGGAAGACCTGGTCAAGCGCGTCAAGGACGTACTCGGTGCGGACGTCCAGGAGGTCAAGATCACCCATCGCCTGACCGATTCGCCGGCCTGTGTGGTATTGCCCGAGAACGAGATGGGCTTCCAGATGCGTCGCATCATGGAAGCCGCGGGCCAGAAACTGCCGGAGGTCAAGCCGATCCTCGAACTCAATCCCGAGCATGCGCTGGTGGCGCGACTCGAGAGCGCCGAGGACGAAACCTTCTCGGATCTGTCGCGGATTCTGCTCGATCAGGCGATCATCGCCGAAGGTGGCCATCTCGACGATCCGGCGGCCTACGTCAAGCGTCTGAATGCGATGCTGACCGCCTGAACCAGGCGGTGTCATGTCGCTCGCCATGAGCGAGCGCTAACCCTGCCGGCCTTTGTCGCCGGCAGGGTTTATTTTTTCACGGGGGAGAAAAAGCTTAGCGATTGGCACGGATGCTGCTAGTCTTGGCTATCATCTTCACGGAGCCATGACGCATGAGCCCCTACCTGTCATTGCGTTTCTCTTTACGCTGGCGAGTCGTGCTTGGTGCTCTGGTGGCCGTCGGCCTCGGGCTCGGAGCCGCCGCTTCGCCGTTGCTGGCCGAGGCGGTGAAGGATTCGCGGTCGTTACCGGCCTTCGATGCCCTGGACAATAGCGATCTCGACCCGATCAGCGAACTGCCCGACTTGCGTGAGAAGCCGGCGGGTCCCAAGCGCAAGGCGGCCTTCCTGGCGCTGTTGGTGCCGATCGTCGAGGCGGAGAACGCCCGCATCAGTGCCAAGCGGGATTGGCTGCTGACGCTGCAGGAACGGGAGACACCGCTCGACGAAGGGGAGCGACAGCGTCTCGCCGAACTCTGCGACGACTACCGAGTGGCGTGTCGCGGCCCGGACGTGGACAGCCGATTGCTGACGCGTGTGGCGACCCTGCCGCTGGAGATGGTGGTGATCCAGGCCGTGGAGGAGTCCGGTTGGGGGACTTCACGCTTTGCCCGTCAGGGCAACAACCTGTTCGGCATACGCTGCTTCACCAGTGGCTGTGGCTTGGGCCAGCAGGGGAGCGGACGTCGTTACCAGGCCTTCGACAGCGTCCAGGGCGCGGTGCGGGCCTATCTCCACAACCTCAACACCCACCGCGCCTACGAGCGCTTGCGCACGCGACGTGCCGAACTGGTCAGGCAGGGAGCGGTGACGGCCGAAGCGCTGATCGCTACCTTGGACGGCTATGCCGTGCGCGCCGATTATCGGGATGCGCTGTTGTCATTGCTGCGTACCAACAGTGACCTGATACGTCGCCACAGTTCCGACGATACCGCCTGACCGAGGCTGCCTCTTCCTCTCGCGATGGTGCGCTCCGTGTCCACCCCATGGCCGTCATACGCCCAGCGCCACCGGTGTGCTCGTCCTGTTCCTCGTGAAAGGGGCGGAAGGCAAGCTTTTCTCCCAACACCTATGCTGCAAGGATATTGCAGCAGGAGGACTCCATGGCGAGTCACACGGGTAATGCACGGCTGCGTCTCTGCGATGCACGAGACGAAGGGGCGGCGCTGATGATCATCGATGTGCAGCGGGCCATCGACGACATCGGCTACTGGGGAGAACGCAACAACGCACGGATGGAGGAGAATCTCGAGGACCTTTTGGGTTGTTGGCGTGGCGGCAATGGCCATATCGTGCATGTGCGCCATTTCTCACATACCCCCGGATCTCCCTATCGTTCCGGACAGTCGGGTGCCGAGTTCAAGGCCTGTGTCACGCCCCGACAGGGCGAGCGAATCGTCACCAAGCATGTCAGTAGCGCCTTCGTGGGGACCGACCTCGAAGCCTGGCTGCGTCGCCACGGTGTGTCGCGGCTGGTAGTGGCGGGCGTCGCCACCGCTCACGCGGTCAGCACCACAGTGCGTCATGCTGGTTGCCTGGATTTCAGGGTGACCGTGGCCGCCGATGCGTGCGCGACCTTCGCCGTGCGTGATCGGAATGGGCGCTTATGGGATGCCGAGCAGGTACACGCGCTAAGTCTGGCGGTGCTCGATGGTACCTTCGCCGAGGTCACCAGCACGCATTCCGTGGTGCAGCATTTCTGAGCCGCCGTCGGCACATTTTGCGCCGGGCACCTTCGTCGTCACCTTCGTTTCGACATCCGAGCGGCGTCGGTGAAGGATGAGTCGCAGAAAAAGGCACAGGGCGTAGAAAGCCAAAATAACGTTTTGTTTATAGGTGTCATAACGAAAATCGCAGGTTGGGATTTTTCCACTTATTGAATACAAATCAATAACTTATCTTGTGCTTTAGCCATAAGGATCATGTTATGGAAAGCATAAGTATCTGTCTATGATGGTTTTTTTTGCGTCGAGACTTGCGTTTTCGGCGTTTTATCAAAAAACTGTCGTTCGTTATCTAGACGATCAAGAGTGGCGTGATTCACAGCGCCAGCGGATGCCTTTTTACCCAAAATTTGCGGGAAACGAGGAGCGATAGGAGATGCTGAACATGTCGATGTCGACGAGTGGCGTCGCGGTCATGTGCCGCGACGGCCGTCGCCAAACGGGGGGCTGGCTGTGAAGATCGGAGCACCCAAGGAGACGGCTCGGGGTGAGGCGCGTGTCGCGCTGACCCCGGAAAGCGCGCAACATATCAAGAAGCTGGGACACGAATGTCTGGTGGAAGCCGGGGCCGGCGAGGCTGCGGGCTTCTCCGATGACGCCTACCGGGAGGCCGGGGTCACCGTCGTCGATGGCGCCCAGGCGCTCTGGGAGGCGGCTGATGTTGTCATCAAGGTACGCGAGCCCTCCGAAGAGGAGGCCGGGTACCTGCGTCAGGGCCAGACACTGATCTCCTTCTTCTGGCCGGCCCAGAGCGAGGCGCTGCTCGAGCAGTGCCGCGCCAAGGGCGCCACCGTCATCGCCATGGACATGGTGCCGCGAATCTCACGCGCCCAGAAGATGGATGCCCTGTCGTCGATGGCCAACATCGCCGGCTATCGCGCGGTGATCGAGGCGGGCAACAATTTCGGCCGCTTCTTCACCGGCCAGGTCACCGCCGCGGGCAAGGTGCCGCCGGCCAAGGTACTGGTGATCGGCGCCGGGGTGGCGGGGCTTTCCGCCATCGGTACCGCCACCAGCCTGGGGGCCATCGTGCGCGCCTTCGATGTGCGCCCCGAGGTGGCCGAACAGATCGAGTCGATGGGTGCCGAGTTCCTGTTCCTCGAATTCGACGAGAGCCAGGACGGTTCGGAGAGCGGCGGCTATGCCGCGCCCTCGAGCCCGGAGTTCCGTGAGAAGCAGCTCGAGTGTTTCCGCGAGCAGGCGCCGGATATCGACATCGTCATCACCACCGCCCTGATTCCGGGCCGCCCCGCCCCCAAGCTGTGGCTCGAGGACATGGTCAAGGCCATGAAACCGGGGTCGGTGATCGTCGACCTGGCCGCCGAGAAGGGCGGCAATTGCGACCTCACCGTGCCGGATGAGCGGGTCGTCACCGACAACGGTGTAGTCGTCATCGGCTACACCGATTTTCCCTCGCGTATGGCGACCCAGGCCTCGCTGCTCTACGCCACCAACGTCCGCCACATGCTGACCGATCTCACGCCGGAGAAGGATGGCAAGATCGTCCACGACATGGAGGACGATGTCATCCGTGGCTCCACGGTGACCCATGAGGGCGAGATCACCTTCCCGCCGCCGCCGCCCAAGGTGAAGGCCATCGCCGCCGCCAAACCCAAGCCGAAGGAGCCGGAGCCGACTCCAGAGGAGAAGCGAGCCGCCGAGCATGCCGCCTTCCTGGCCCAGACCAAGCGCCAGGTCACGCTGCTGGGGGTGGGGGGAGCCTTGATGCTGCTGCTCGGCCAGGTGGCACCGGTGTCCTTCATGCAGCACTTCATCGTCTTCGCCCTGGCCTGCTTCGTGGGCTTCCAGGTGATCTGGGGGGTGAGCCACTCATTGCACACCCCGCTGATGGCGGTGACCAACGCCATCTCCAGCATCATCATTCTCGGGGCGATTCTGCAGATCGGTTCCGGCAGCCTCCTGGTTGGGCTGCTGTCAGCGATCTCGGTGCTGATTGCCAGCATCAATATCGTGGGGGGCTTCCAGGTGACACGCCGGATGCTCGCCATGTTCCAGAAATCCTGAGCGGCGGAGACACGATATGTTGGGTCAAGGATTCGTATCTGCCGCATCGATTGCGGCAAGTGTGCTGTTCATCCTCTCGCTGGGGGGGCTGAGCAACCAGGAGAAGGCCAAGCGGGCAGTGTGGTACGGCATCGTCGGCATGGCCGTGGCAGTGGCCTTCACGGCACTGGGGCCAGGCATCGGTGGCTACTGGTGGATGGTACCAATGATGGCTGTCGGCGCGGTGATCGGTGCCTATGTCGCCAAGAAGGTCGACATGACCGAGATGCCCCAGCTGGTGGCGGCGCTGCACAGCTTCGTGGGTCTGGCGGCGGTGTTCGTGGGCTGGAACGCCGACCTGGAGCGGCGCCGTGTGCTGGCCGCCCAGCTCGCGGAGTCTTCGACCGAGGGCTTCTCCGCCTTCGCTGCCCTGGTGGCCACCAAGAACCCGGCGGAGCTGATGTTCCTCCAGGTCGAGGTGGTGCTGGGCGTGTTCATCGGGGCGGTGACCTTCACTGGCTCGGTGATCGCCTTCGGCAAGCTTGCCGGCAAGGTGGACGGCAAGCCCCGTCAGTTGCCGGGGGGGCATATGCTCAATGCCGGCGCGGCGGTGTTGTCGCTGGTGTTGGCCATTCTCTACCTCAGCGGCGCGGGCTTCTGGACGCTGCTGTTGATGTCGCTGCTGGCCTTCTTCATCGGCTACCACCTGATCATGGGCATCGGCGGCGCCGACATGCCGGTGGTGGTGTCGATGCTCAACAGCTACTCCGGCTGGGCGGCGGCGGCCATTGGCTTCACCCTGTCCAACGATCTGCTGATCGTCACCGGCGCCCTGGTGGGCTCCTCCGGTGCCATTCTCTCCTATATCATGTGCAAGGCGATGAACCGCAACTTCATCAACGTGATCCTGGGGGGCTTCGGCGGCAGCACGGGGCCGGCCGCGGAGATCGAGGGCGAGCAACTGGCCATCGACACCGCCGGCGTGGCCAGTGCCTTGAACGATGCCGACAGTGTGATCATCGTGCCAGGCTACGGCATGGCAGTGGCCCAGGCCCAGAACGCGGTCAGCGAGCTGACCCGCAAGCTGCGCAGCGCCGGCAAGCAGGTGCGCTTCGGCATCCACCCGGTGGCCGGTCGCCTGCCGGGACACATGAACGTGCTGCTGGCCGAGGCCCGGGTGCCCTATGACATCGTACTGGAGATGGACGAGATCAACGGCGACTTCTCCAGCACCGATGTGGCAATCGTCATCGGCTCCAACGACATCGTCAATCCGGCCGCCCAGGAGGACCCCAACAGCCCCATCGCCGGCATGCCGGTGCTGAAGGTGTGGGAGGCCAAGCAGGTCTTCGTCTGCAAGCGTGGCCAGGGGACAGGCTATTCCGGCATCGAGAACCCGCTGTTCTTCAAGGAGAACACCCGGATGCTCTACGGCGACGCCCGGTCGAGCATCGACTCCTTGGTACCGATGATCGAGTGAACGATGCCTCGCGCCGGCCCGAAGGCGCGATCAAGTCATGCCAACGCCCCGATACGGGGCGTTTTTCGTTACAATGGCCGTCACCATACTGCAGCTAGGGATCGAGCATGTCTGAGGATCGCCTGAGAGTGGCGGTGTTGGGTGGTGGCAGCTTCGGCACCGCCCTGGCCAGCATCGCCGCCGATAACGGTGCCGAGGTTCGCCAGTGGCTACGCGATGCGGCGCTGGTGGCCGAGATCAACCAGAGCCATCGCAATTCGCGGTATCTTCCCGGTTACCCCATCAACCCGGCGGTGGTGGCGTCCGACAAGATGCGCGCGGTGCTCGAGGATGCCGAGCTGGTATTGATCGCGATTCCCTCCAAGGCCTTCCAGACCGTGGTGCGCCAGGCGCGTCCCTGGCTGGAGGCCGACCAGATCCTGGTGAGTACCACCAAGGGCATCCATGAGGATGGCTTCAAGCTGATGAGCCAGATCCTCGAGGAGGAAACCGGCTTTGCGCATATCGGCGTGCTCTCCGGTCCTAACCTGGCCTCGGAGATCGCCGACAAGCAGCTCACCGCCACGGTCATCGCCAGCGATGATCCGCTGACCCGGGCCAGGGTGCAGACGGCGCTGGGTTGCGATTATTTCCGTGTCTACGCCAGCAACGACCGTTACGGCGTCGAGCTTGGCGGGGCGCTGAAGAACATCTACGCGATTGCCGCCGGCATGGCCGCGGCACTGGGCATGGGCGAGAACACCCGCAGCATGCTGATGACGCGGGCGCTGGCCGAGATGAGCCGCTTCGCCGTGGATCAGGGAGCCAACCCCATGACCTTTCTGGGCCTGGCGGGCGTCGGCGACCTGATCGTTACTTGCTCGTCCAACCTGTCGCGCAATTACCGGGTCGGCCATGCCCTCGGCGAGGGCAAGACCCTGGACGAAGCGGTGGACTCGCTGGGGCAGGTCGCCGAGGGCGTCGACACCGTGCGCCTGGTGCGTGACAAGGCACTTGAAGACGGTGTCTACATGCCGCTGGCCGAGGGGCTCTATCAAGTGTTGTTCAATGACGTGCCGGTGCGCCAGATGGCTCGAATGCTGATGCAGGGCGAGCAGAGCAGCGACGTGGAATTCATTCTCTCGCGTGAGGACGTCAAGCAAGCGCGTCGACTCGAGGAGAGAGGCGATGGCTGAGAGGTTGTGGATCATGCGTCATGGCGAAGCCGGGCCGGGGCAACCCGACCCCGAGCGCCAACTGACGCCGCATGGTAAACAAGAAGCCGCCAGGATGGCGACCTGGCTCTACGCTTCCGAGCGGTTCACCAGCGGTCGTCCGCCCTTGCGTCTCGCCGCCAGCCCCTATCGCCGGGCACGACAGACGGCCTCGATCGTGGCCGAGCGTTTGGGCATCGAAGTGGAAACCTTGCCGCTGATCACCCCGGATGCGCCGATCGAGCCGATCATCGACTGGCTGCAGCAGCACGCCATGGGAGCTCCCTGGCTGCTGGTCAGTCACATGCCCTTGGTGGGAGAGCTCACGGGGCGCTTGGTCGAGGGGGACATGCGCGCGCGTCACGGTTTTCCCACGGCGGCGATCGCCTCTCTGGAAGCCGATGTCTGGGCGGCCGGTTGCGCGCGGCTGAGCGATTTTCATACCCCTGCCAGCATTTCTTGATCAGGAGTCATGATGAGCTTTATCGTCAATAATCGTGTCTACGTACAACCCGGCTACGAAGAGCAGTTCGAGGCACGCTTCAAGGCGCGTGCCGGCGAAATCGACAAGCAGCCCGGGTTCAAGGCCATGCGCGTGCTGCGCCCGCTTGGCAACCAGGCGCCCTATGTGGTCGAGACCGAGTGGGAGAGCCAGGAGGCCTTCCGTACCTGGGTAGGCAGCGATGACTTCACGCGCGCCCACGCCAATCCCATGCCCAAGGAGGCCTTCGCCGAAGGCGGCGGATTGGAGCAGTTCGAGATCGTCGTCAGTTCAAGCGATTCGGGCAAAGCCTAGATCAGCTCCAGCACTCTTAGCCCAAAGACGCCGGCGGTGACCGTCAGGCTCGCCAATAGCGTGCTGATGGCAACGATGTTGGCCGCCAGCTTGGCATTACCGCCCATGGCTTTGACCATCACGAAGCTGGCTGCCGCCGTGGGACTGGCGAAGAACAGGAACAACAGCCCCAACTCGCGTCCGGAAAAGCCGATCAGCCAGGCGCCGCCGGTTGCCAGTAGCGGCAGGGTCACCATCTTCATCAGACTGGCGCCCACTGCGGTGTCATGCGACTCACGCAAGGCACCGATCGACAGGGTTGCGCCAATGCAGATCAGCGCCAGGGGCAGGGTCAGTGATGCGAAATACTCGCCAGAGGTCATCAGCCAGGTTGGCAAACCGATTTCCAGAACCGTTAACGGCAAAGCCGTGACGACGGCAAGGATCAACGGGTTGCGGGCGATGTGCTTGGTGATGCTTCGCCAGTCGGCATTGCGATCAGGCCGATAGGCCGCCAGGACGATCACCGACAGGGCGTTATAGCTGAGAATCACCACCCCCAGCAGGAGCCCTCCGGCGGACAGCCCGTATTCCCCGTACATGCTGGCGGCCAGGGCCAGACCGACGATTCCGCAATTGCCGCGAAATGCCCCTTGCACGTAGACGCCACGGTCAGCGGGGGGAACCCGCCAGAGGGCCCAGGCCCAGCTCAACAGAAAGGTCGCCAGAGTCGCCAGCGCGAAATATGCCATCAACCCGGGATTGAAAGCCGTATCGATATCGGCCTTGATCAGGCTCAAGAAGATCAGTGTCGGCATGGTGCCCTTGAACACCAGATTCGACGCGGTATTGACGAAATGGGTGTCGATCCATCCACTGCGCTTCAGGGCGATGCCGATGAAGACCATGGCGAAGACCGGGAGCGTGATTTCCAGAGTACCGAGAAAGACATCGAGGAGGCTCATTCCCGCGGTTTCTCCTTTGGGGAGGGATCAATTTCCATGATTCCTGAATCATCCTCATAAAATCATAAGGTTAAGTGTTGCTGGCGAACTGGGGCGATAGCCCTTTTGGCAAGCACAGCGAGCAATCGAGAATATTCGCCTATGCGCAAGCACTCAACTTTGGTCTAAATTGCGCGCATTGTCACTTGCAGGAATACCACCCTATCATTAGGTTTGTTAGTTGTATGATGTATGACATTAGAGACTGGTCCTTGCCTGTCGCACGTATCTACCGGTCTGCCCATGCCATGGTTGGGTGACCTTCAACACAAGAGGATGGAACGGGTGAAGTTTTCCAGAGCAGACGTCAAGCAAGCCCTGAGCGATGGGCTCCTTTCCTTTCCCATTACCGATTTCGATGCTTCGGGCAACTTCGACAAGGACAGCTACCGTCGTCGGCTCGAATGGTTCGTCAGTCACGATATCTCGGCCGTGTTCGTGGCAGGTGGGACGGGTGAGTTCTTCAGCCTGACCCTGGATGACTATCGGGAGATCGTCAGCGTGGCGGTGGAGTCCGTGGGAGGCAAATTGCCGGTGATTGCCAGTGCAGGGCTGAGTGTTGGTACTGCCACGGCCTTCGCCAAAGCGGCCGAGGAGGCAGGGGCCGATGGCATCCTGCTGATGCCGCCTTACTTGACCGAGTGCCCGCAGGACGGTTTGGTGAATTACGCTCGTCAGATCTGCCATTCCACCGATCTTGGCATCATCTACTATAACCGCGGCAATGGCGTGCTCGACGCCAAATCGGTACAAGAACTGGCCGATAGCTGTCCCACCCTGATCGGCTTGAAGGACGGCAGGGGTGACATGCAAGCCCTAAACCGGATCATCAAAACCGTTGGTGATCGACTGGTTTACGTGGGAGGGGTCCCCACAGCCGAGATCATTGCCGAAGCCTACCTTTCCATCGGTGTCAACACCTACTCATCGGCGGTCTTCAACTTTGTGCCCGATATGGCGGTGACGTTTTACCAGGAACTGCGCAAGGGCAACAGCGAAACGGTCAAGCGAATCACTCAAGACTTCTTTATCCCTTTCGTGGCGCTGAGGGATCGGAAGCCGGGCTATGCCGTCAGCCTGATCAAGGCGGGGGCGAACATCATCGGCAGGCCTGCGGGCAATGTCAGGGCTCCACTGAGCATGCCTTCTTCCGAAGAATGCCAGCAGCTCGAAAAGCTGGTTGATGTCGCCACACAACGATAAATAACCCCATTGTACAGTTCATGAGGTGAAGACATGACAATGAATAAGATGATGTCTGGACTTGGTTCGGCCTTGATGGCGTTATCGCTCGCTGCCACCAGTAGCGTCGCTCTGGCTCAGGATGGCCCCTTGCGCGGCAATGTACGCGTCGTCATCGGCTCAACCTCCACAGGTGGTGATACCTATCAGAACTCCAGTATCGTCGTCGACCAGTTGGCAGAAAAGTTGGGTGTCAACATGAAGGTGGATGCCGTGGGGGCCAGTGCGGCTTTCCGTGCCCTGGATCGTGACTCGCGTGGCAATACCCTGATGATCTTCCACGATCAGTCCTACCTCGGCTACCTCTACGGCGTGCAAGGCTACGAGAATATCTTCGAGAACTACACCGTCGGCCCGACGATCGCCATCAATCCGGGTAATGCCTATCTGGTAGCCAAGAACTCACCGTACGAAAATCTTGACCAAGTCATGGAAGCGGTAGGCAACGGTGAAACGGTGCGTGTCGCCATCCAGCCTGGTGGCGTCTCCGAGATTGGCTTCAGTGCTATGAAGAACGCTATCAGCATCGAGCACCCGGGCATGGAAGACAACCTGGTGGCCGTCAACACCGGCTCCCAGTCGGACAAGAATCAGCAGCTCTTCGATGGCCAGGCGGATGTGATCAATGGCTCCGTTCAAGCCAATGAGCAGTATACGCGCCTGCCGGAAGACGACCAGAAGGCAATGCGATTTGTTTGGCTGACCGCACGCGACGGCACCATCCAGCAGGCGCCCGAGGAAGGCATGGGGCAGACTGACCGGGAAAAGCTACTCGAATATGTCGAGCCCAATGTGACGGTTGCCATGAACGGCGAAGAGAACTTTACCTTCGATAAGGAGTTCTTCTTCCTCTACAACAAGGACATGGATCCCGCCATCGTCACCCAAATCGATGAGGCTCTCAAGGAGATCTACGCTGAAGGTGAGATTCAGGAGATCCAGAAGCAATCCTTCTTTATCCCCAACTTCAAGCCCTCCGGGGAGGCCGAAACCTACCTGCATGACAAGATGGCCCGCTACGAAGGCATCATCGACAATATCCAGTAATGGGTGCAAGCGGGCATCGGTGGTGGTGATACCACCGATGCCCGATGTGAATGCTACTCCCTTGAGATTACGTTAGGCGCTAGTTCTTCCGCCTATCCTGGAGCCACTATGGAATCAGGTCTTTCATCCCTGCTTAGTGTCTCGATCGATTTCGAGACCTCTCATCTTTTCTTTCCCCGGATCGTTCACTGGCTATTGGCATGTCTCTTCCTTCTGGTTCTGGTATTCAAGATCATGCCCTTTCTCGCCGCTGTGAGACGGGGTGAGCGTACCCTCCCCATCATCGGGGAGACCATGGATGGCTTGCGCTTCTTCGGTACCCTTGCGTTGATCGTGGCGTATTTCTATCTGATGGCGGCGGTGGGGAATCTTTTCCCCTACACGGGATATGGCTTTTTGTTCGTCTCGATGGCCTTCGTCTTCCTCATGTCCCTGCTCTTTATGCATGAACGGGCCCGGAAGAACCTGGTCATCGCGGTCATCAATGCCATCGTTGCGCCCAGCCTGGCCTGGTTCGTCCTGGCCAAGCTCTTCAACATCACCCTGCCGTGACCGAGGTAGCTGTCGCTATGGAATTTCTGTCACTTCTCGACATCACTTTCTTCCTGCTGGCTGCCCTGGGGGCGCTGGTGGGGATCGTTTTCGGTGCCATTCCCGGTATGACGGCAACCATGGCCGTGGCCGTCTGCTTGCCGCTGACCTATGCGTTGGGCCTGAATCATGGGCTCGCGTTGCTGCTTGGCCTCTACGTGGGGGGGATTTCCGGTGGCATGGTGCCGGCGGTGCTCCTGAATATCCCCGGCACGCCATCCTCGATCACGACCACCTTCGATGGCTATCCCATGGCGCAAAAGGGGCAGGGTGAGAGGGCGCTGAAGGTTTGTGTCATCGCTTCCCTCGTTGGTGGTCTCATCAGTGCCATCGTGTTGTTCCTGTTCGCGCCTCTGCTGGCGGACTTCTCGATCAAGTTTTCCTATGTCGAAAAGTTCCTGATCATCTTCCTGGCCCTGACCGTGATCGCCTCCCTGTCCAGCAGCATGCTGGTCGGCATCTTCAGCGGCGTGATCGGCATCTGGCTGAGCCTGATCGGCGACTACAGCATCTCCGATGGCGGCAACGGCAAGATCCGGCTGATGTTCGACTTCATGGAGCCCTACCTGTTCGAGGGCTTCTCGCTCCTGCCCGTGCTGATCGGTATCTTCGGTATCTCCACTATCCTGCTGGAAGCTGAAAAGGGGGTGAAGAGCGGTCTGGCGAACGAGCAGATCAAGATCGGCAAGGGGGCGGGATTTTCCCTCGGTGTCTTCAAGGGACGCCTGACCAACATGGTGCGTTCCTCTTTCATCGGCACCTTCGTCGGTATGCTACCGGGGGTGGGGGGTAGTGCGGCCTCGGTATTGGCCTATACCCAGGAGAAAAACCTCTCCCGAGACGCTTCCGAAATGGGCAAGGGAGCCCCTCAGGGCCTGATCGCCTCGGAGTCAGCCAACAATGCCCTGACCGGTGGTGCACTGATTCCGTTGCTGTCGCTGGGTATTCCCGGGGACTCCACTACCGCCGTGCTGATCGGCGCTTTCACCCTCCAGGGGATCCAGGTCGGCCCCTTGTTCATCCCCGAGAATGCCGATACCTGGTACGTCATGATGACGGCGTTGGTCTTCGCCAACTTCGTGATGTTCTTCTTGATGTTCTACGCCATCAAGTACATCGCCAGGGTGATCATGGTGCCCAAACACATCCTGTATCCGATCATCGTGATGATGTGTGTCGTCGGTGCTTATGCCATCAACTACGGCATCATGTTCGATGTCTGGACCCTATTGATCTTCGGTATTCTGGGTTACCTCATCCAGAAGGTCGGCCTTGAGGTCGCGCCACTGATCATTGGCTTCATCCTGGGCAGCCAGGCGGAAGTCTACTTCGTCAAGACCCTCGAATCCTTCGGCACCCTGTCGATCTTCTTTACCAAGAGTCCAATTGCCGTCGTGCTGTGGATATTGATCCTGGCCTCTGTCGCGTTCTCCATCTTGATGAGGATGAAGTCCCGTGCCCGACGCCCTCGGGAATTGACAACCGATCGCTCGGCGAGCCGACTGGATAAGGAGGAGCTGTCATGAGCCAGTCCAGACGTCAGGTCATCAAGGTTCATCCGACGGATAACGTGGCTATCGTCGTCGAGCAGGGAGGCCTCGCGGAAGGTACTGTCCTGGATGACGGTCTCGTCCTGACCGGCCCTATTCCCCAGGGGCACAAGGTGGCGCTCGAGGACATCGCGGCGGAGGAGGCCATCGTTCGTTACGGTGAAGTGATCGGCACCGCTACTGCCCCGATCGCTCGCGGTGGTCATGTCAACGAGACCAACGTTCGCTTGCCTCAGGCCCCTGCGCTCCGCGACCTGCCGTTGGCAACGCGGCCGGCGCCGAACGTCGAACCGTTGGAAGGGTATACGTTCGAGGGTTTTCGCAATCCCGACGGTAGCGTCGGCACCAAGAATGTCCTGGGGATCACCACCAGCGTCCAGTGCGTCGCCGGCACCGTCGACTACGTGGTGCGTCGGATCAAACAGGAACTCCTGCCGCGCTTCCCTAACGTGGACGACGTCGTGGGGCTCAACCACACCTATGGCTGCGGTGTCGCCATCAATGCTCCGGCGGCCATCGTGCCGATCCGCACTCTCAAGAACATCTCTCTCAATCCGAATTTCGGCAATGAGGTGATGGTCATTGGGCTGGGCTGCGAGAAACTCCAGCCTTCGACCTTGCTGGAAGACCGCCCCGTAAAAGTCTACGAGAACAGCAGGGCGGCAGATCCCGAAGCCAACGTCTTGAGCCTGCAGGATGATTCCTTCCAGGGTTTCGGCGACATGGTCGACGGCATCATGGCGATGGCCGAGCGACACCTGGAACGGCTCAATCGACGCCAGCGTCAAACCTGTCCGGCCTCCGACCTGGTGGTGGGCATGCAGTGTGGCGGTAGCGATGCCTTTTCGGGGGTCACGGCGAACCCTGCTGTTGGCTTTGCCACCGATCTGATCGTACGTGCCGGCGGTAGCGTGATGTTCTCCGAGGTCACCGAGGTGCGCGATGCCATCCACCTGCTGACCCCCCGTGCCGTCGATGAATCGGTAGGGAAGGCGTTGATCGAGCAGATGACCTGGTACGACAGCTATCTCGAGCAGGGACAGGCGGATCGTAGTGCCAATCCCTCGCCAGGCAACAAGCGGGGTGGGCTGAGCAATGTGGTCGAAAAGGCATTGGGTTCGATCATCAAGTCCGGCAATAGTCCTATCGTCGACGTGATCGGGCCGGGCGAGCGGGTGCGCAAGAAAGGCCTGACCTTCGCCGCAACGCCGGCAAGCGATTTCATCTGCGGCACGCTTCAGCTTGCGGCGGGGATGAATCTGCAGGTCTTCACCACGGGACGTGGCACCCCCTATGGCCTGCCGATGGTGCCTGTGCTCAAGGTTTCCACCAATTCTACGCTCGGCGTGCGCTGGCACGACATCATCGATCTCGATGCCGGGCGTATCGCTACCGGTGACGCCTCTATCGAAGAGGTGGGCTGGGAGCTTTTCCACTTGATTCTTGATGTGGCAAGCGGTCGCAAGCAGGCCGCGGCCGACCGGTTGGGAATTCACAATGACCTGGTGTTGTTTAATCCGGCACCTGTCACCTGATCTCAAAAGAACCTCTTTTTCATCGTTTCTTCTTGTGAGGACTGCTTCATGTTCCCCAAAGTCAAAAGCATGAGAATCGTTCCGGTGGCCGGCTATGACGGCTTCCTTCTCAACCTGAGCGGCGGTCATGCCCCTTGGTTCATTCGTTGCGTGGTCATTCTGGAAGACGATGCCGGCAATCAGGGGGTGGGGGAGATTCCCTCCAGCGCCGGCATCCTCGAGGGCCTGGAGCAGTGTCGCTCCCTGGTGGAAGGATCGCGGGTCAACGACATCAAGCAGACGCTCCACCGGATACGTCAGCTGCTGGCGAAGAACGGTCGTGAAGAGCGGGGACGCCAGACCTTCGATCTGAGGGTGGCGGTGCATGTCATCACCGCTGTCGAGTCGGCGTTGTTCGATCTGTTCGGCAAGGCGCTGGGCATGCCCGTGGCCGACCTGCTGGGCCAGTTCGGCCGCCAGCGCGATGAGGTCGAGGCCCTGGGCTATCTGTTCCTGCTGGGTGACCCCGACAAGACCGATCTGCCGTATCCAAAGGCCAGTGATCCCCAGGATGCTTGGGACGAGGTGCGCTGTCGCGAGGCCCTGACTCCCGAGGCGGTTGCCAATCTTGCCAAGGCTGCTTACGAGCGTTACGGCTTCAAGGACTTCAAGCTCAAGGGCGGGGTATTACGCGGCGAGGAGGAAGCCGATTGCATTCGCGCCTTGTATGAAGCTTTTCCCGAGGCTCGTCTGACCCTGGATCCCAATGGTGCCTGGACCCTTGACGAGGCGGTGCGTGTGCTAACGCCAATCCGGGATCTGCTCAGCTATGCCGAGGATCCTTGTGGCCAGGAGGAGGGCTATTCCGGTCGCGAGACGATGGCTGAGTTCAAGAAGCGCACCGGCCTGCCGACGGCGACCAACATGATCGCCACCGATTTCAAGCAGCTCCAGTATGCCGTCCAGCTCAATTCCGTCGATATCCCGTTGGCGGACTGCCATTTCTGGACCATGCAGGGTGCCGTCATGGTGGGAGAATTGTGCCATGAATGGGGCATGACCTGGGGCTCGCACAGCAACAATCACTTCGACATCTCCCTGGCCATGATGACCCATGTCGCGGCGGCTTGTCCCGGCGAGATTACCGCCATCGACACCCACTGGATCTGGCAGGACGGACAACGCATCACCAAGGAACCGTTCAAGATCCGCGCCGGCAAACTGGCAGTGCCCAGGACTCCCGGGCTCGGCGTGGAGCTCGATGACGACAAGCTGATGGAAGCCCATGAGCGCTATCGCCGCTTGGACGTCACTCAGCGTAACGACGCCATGGCCATGCAGTACCTGATCAAGGGCTGGGAATTCGACCCCAAGCGACCGGCGCTGGTGCGTTGAGTCGAGCCAAATTCCCCATTCGTATTCGTACGTGCGCTGATACAAGCATAGGAGGAGAACCATGACACTATCTGGCGTCATGCAGATCGGCCAGGAGGCCGTGAGTGGAAATTCCGCTACCATCACCGCCGTTAATCCTGCGACCGGCGAGAGGTTGGAGCCCGTCTACTCGGGCGGCAGCAAGACCGAGGTGGAACGAGCCTGCGAACTCGCCGACGCGGCGTATGGCACCTATCGCGAGACCTCGCTGGAAGAGCGCGCGGTGTTTCTGGAGACCGTCGCCGCTGAGATCGAGTCTATCGGCGACGACCTGATCGAGCGCGCCATGGCCGAAACCGGCCTGCCCCGCGTGCGCCTCGAGGGTGAGCGCGGCCGCACCTGCGGCCAACTGCGCCTGTTCGCCTCGGTGGTGCGCGCCGGCGAATGGCTCGACGTGCGACTCGACCCGGCGCTGCCTGAGCGTCAGCCTTTGCCGCGCGTCGACCTGCGCCAGCGTCACATCCCGCTCGGCCCGGTGGCGGTGTTCGGCGCCAGCAACTTCCCGCTGGCGTTTTCCGTGGCCGGTGGTGACACCGCCTCGGCGCTCGCCGCCGGCTGCCCGGTGGTGGTCAAGGGCCATTCCGCCCACCCCGGTACCTCAGAGCTGGTCGGGCGTGCCGTGCAGACGGCCGTCAAGGCCTGCGACCTGCCGGAGGGGGTTTTTTCGCTCTTGTTCGGCTCCGGACGCGAGATCGGCCAAGCACTGGTTGCCGATCCACGCATCCAGGCGGTGGGTTTCACCGGCTCTCGGGCAGGCGGCACTGCGCTGCTGGCCACCGCCCAGGCCCGCCCGCAGCCGATCCCGGTCTACGCCGAGATGAGCAGCATCAACCCGGTGTTCCTGCTGCCCGAGGCACTCAAGACCCGCGGCAAGGCCATCGCCGAGGGCTTCGTCGCCTCGCTGACCATGGGGGCTGGGCAGTTCTGCACCAACCCGGGCCTGGTGATCGGCGTCAAGGGCGAGGCGCTCGACGCCTTCCTTGCCGTTGCCGGCGATGCGGTCCAGAAAAGCGCCGCCCAGACCATGCTCACCCCGGGCATCCACGGCGCCTACCAGGACGGCGTGGGTCGGCTCGCCGGCCATGCCAAGGTGCGCGAGGTGGCCCGCGGCCAGGCGGGCGAAGGTCCATACGAGTGCCAGGCCGGGCTGTTCGCCGCCGCGGCGAGCGATTTCCTGGCGGACGACGCCTTGCAGGCCGAGGTGTTCGGCGCTAGCGCGCTGGTCATCGAGTGTGCCGATGGGGTGGAGATGCAACGCGTCGCCGAATCCCTTGAGGGGCAACTGACTGCCACCCTGCAGATGGACGATGGCGACCTGGACGCCGCCAGGGCGCTGCTGCCGACGCTCGAACTCAAGGCCGGCCGGGTGCTGGCCAACGGCTGGCCCACCGGTGTCGAGGTGTGCCACGCCATGGTTCACGGCGGGCCGTTCCCGGCCACCTCGGACTCGCGCACCACCTCGGTGGGCAGCGCGGCGATCCATCGCTTCTTGCGCCCGGTGTGCTACCAGTCACTGCCACAGGAACTGCTGCCTGAAGCGCTAAAGGACGGCAATCCTTGGGGGATGAGCCGCCTGGTGAATGGCAAGCGCAAAGGATAAGTCACGGCGAGCTTCTGCAAGTCAACTCGATAAGGGGCCCTGCCGCTACCTGTGCCTTCGAGATTGGGGCATTCATAGCCGAAAAGGCGAGAGCACATGTCATGGGACTAGACTTTGGTCCAATTCCACCATCGTCGTCTTGCCGCATGGCCCCAGGCTCTCTAGCTTGTGTGTTGTATGATGTATGACGAGCATCGCCGCATCAGCCGGTTGGGGTGACAAGCACGACCTCAGTCGATCAGCCAAGCAGCGTACGAGGGGACGACCGGGTGAAGTTTTCCAGAGATGGGGTGATACGAGCCTTGGGCGATGGGTTGCTCTCCTTTCCCATCACCGATTTCGACACGCAAGGCAGGTTCGACAGGGACAGCTACCGTCGCCGCCTGGAGTGGTTCGTCAGCCACGAGATCTCCGCGGTCTTCGTGGCCGGCGGCACCGGCGAGTTCTTCAACCTGACACTGGAGGAGTATCGCGAAATCGTCAGCGTGGCGGTGGAAACGGTGGGTGGTAGGTTGCCGGTGATCGCCAGTGCAGGCTTGAGTGTCGGGAGTGGCAAGGCGTTCGCCAGGATAGCGGAAGAGGAGGGGGCGGACGGGATTCTGCTGATGCCGCCTTACCTGACCGAATGCCCTCAAGACGGTCTGGTCGAGTATGCCCGTCAGATATGCCGCGCCACCGAACTCAATGTCGTTTATTACAACCGGGCCAACGGTCTCCTGAACGTCGAATCGGTGCGCCAGCTTGCCGACAGTTGTCCCAACCTGATCGGTCTCAAGGACGGCAAGGGCGATATCCAGGCGTTGAACAGGATCGTCAAGACCGTCGGCGATCGTCTGGTGTATATCGGAGGCGTACCCACGGCCGAGATCTTCGCCGAGGCGTACCTCTCTATTGGAGTCAACACTTATTCTTCCGCAGTGTTCAACTTCGTGCCGGACATGGCAGTGAAGTTCTACAGGGAACTGCGCAAGGGCAACAAGGATGTCGTGAAGAAGATCACGCAAGAGTTCTTCATTCCCTTCGTAGACCTCAGGGATCGAAAGGCTGGCTATGCCGTCAGCCTGATCAAGGCAGGGGCGGATATCATCGGCAAACCCGCTGGGAAGGTCAGAGCGCCCCTGACGATGCCCACTTCCGAAGAGCGCAGCCAGCTGGAGAGGCTGGTAGGTATCGCTAAGCAACTATAAGTCTAAATTCAACAAGCCCGTGAGGAAACGCATCATGCCAATAAAAAAATTCGTGAATCAAGCGGTTCTTGTCACTGCCGTATCCGGTTCAGTGATCGCCCTCTCGCTTCCGGCTCAAGCTGAAAACTGGCGAGGCTGGAATATCCATCCGCCCGGCTATCCGAATACCATCGCACTCGAAGCGTTTGCCGAGAGCGTATCCGAAAGAACGGAAGGTCGCATCCATCCGCAAGTGTATAACAACGCTGTTCTTGGAGATCAGCCTGATGCGATCGAGCAGACGCGTAATGGTGCGCTTGATTTCGCCAACTTCAATATGGGGCCGATGGGGCCTATCGTAAAAGAAACCAATGTGCTCTCCTTGCCTTTCATCTTCAGCAGCGTAGATCACATGCATGAAGTCATGGATGGCGAAATCGGGCAGCGCTTTGCCGATGCCCTTGCCGAGAAGAACCTGATAGCCTTGTCCTGGTTCGATTCGGGGGCTCGCAGCCTGTATAACACCAGCCGTCCCATCAATTCGCCAGAAGACGTGAAAGGTCTCAAGGTTCGTGTCATGAACAACGACCTTTATGTCGAGATGATCGAAGCACTTGGTGGGAATGCCACCCCGATGGCGTATGGCGAGGTTTACCAGTCGCTGAAGACGGGCGTGATCGATGGCGCTGAAAACAACTATCCCTCGTTTCAGTCAAGCAACCACTATGAAGTGTCCAAATACTATTCTCTGACAGAGCATCTCATCATTCCTGAGTGCCTCTGTATTGCCAAGGCTAGCTGGGAGGCGCTCTCGCCGGAAGACCAGGAGATCGTGCGTGAGGAAGCTATCAAGGCCTCCGAGATGCAACGTCGACTATGGGTGAAGGGCTCCCAGGAAAGCCGCGAGATTGTGCTGGACGCAGGCGTCAATATCAATGAAGTAGGGGATAAATCTGCTTTCCAGGAAAAGATGCAGCCTGTCTATGCCGAGTTCATCGAGGAAAATCCCGATCTTGAGTCTCTCATCGAAGATATCAGGTCTTCTCATTGACCTCTGACATGAATACCCCTCTTGGTGATGAAAATCACCGAGAGGGGGAGGAGGAGTATGCTGTGAGAGCTTGCTTGAACTCAGAGGCAATTGTGAATCTTTCCCATGTTCAAAAGAAGATAAGTCGCGCGCTGGATGCTGTCGCCAATCTGTGCCTGGTGTCGGCGGGGGTACTGCTTGTCTTTCTTATTGCGAGTTTCGGCTGGCTAGTGTTCGGGCGCTATGTGCTCAATAACACACCCACCTGGGTTGAGCAGTCCTCTCTGCTCATCGTCGTGTATATCACTTGTCTGGGCGCGGCTGCCGGGGTGAGGGCCAATACGCATCTCAGCATCGATTTCGTTCGTGAAGGGATGCCTGAACCCTTCAAGACGATATTCCGTTATGTGGCCGATCTCTTTGTCGTGACATTTGGCGGTTTCATGGCTTATCAAGGATGGGGGTTGGTCACCACCAACCTGGAAAGGGCTATTCCCATGATTGGGCTCTCAGAGAGCTGGCGTGCAGCACCTCTCGTCATTTGCGGTGGTTTGATTGCGCTATTCGCTCTCGCCAATATTGTGTCACGCATCTTCGGTACAAATCATGAAGAGGACGTCTGAAAATGGGCCTGGCAATTCTTTTTGGATTATTTTTTTTAGGCCTACTGGCAGGCGCTCCGGTAGCATTCGCAGTTGGCCTGGCTGCGGTAGGTACCTTCCTGTATGAAGGCTTGCCTCTATTCGTCGCCTTTCAGCGCATCTTGTCGGGTATTTCGGTATTTTCCCTGCTTGCCATACCGTTCTTTATTTTTGCCGGGGAGTTGATGCTTCACGGTGGTATTTCCACTCGTCTCGTTCGCCTGGCATCTGCAGCCGTCGGTAAGTTGCGGGGCGGGCTTGGCATCGTCAACGTAAGCTCTTCCATGCTGTTCGGCGGCATTTCCGGCTCCGCCGTGGCGGATACGTCGGCACTCGGTTCCATTCTGGTGCCTATCATGAAAGAGAAGGGCTATGACGCCGACTATGCGGTCAATGTCACCGTTACTTCTTCCGTCGCGGGGGTGGTGATACCTCCAAGTCATAACATGATCCTCTACGCGGTGGCCGCCGGTGGCGGGATATCGGTGACCCAGCTGTTCATTGCCGGTATCGTGCCAGGCATCCTCATGTGCCTGACCCTAGCAGTGGCTGCCTATCTGGTGGCCGTGCGCCGGGGCTACAAGGGGGAGGCCTTTCCAGGCTGGGACGTTCTGATCATCAGCCTCGCTGCGGCACTTCCCGGGTTGTTGACGGCCGTCATCATCGTGGGTGGGGTGCTTTCCGGGATTCTTACCGTCACCGAGTCCGGGGCATTCGGAGCCATCTATGCCATCGTCGTTACGGCGCTGGTCTACCGAGAGCTCAGATGGGCGTCGTTCAAAGCCGCCGTTTTACAGTCGGTAAGAACGACGGCATTGGTCATGATCTTGGTGGGCTGCGCCTCGGCGTTTTCCTATCTTCTGGCGTTGTACAACGTACCGCAGATGTTGACCGACTCGCTCATGGCCTTGTCGGATAACCCCATCGTCATCTTTCTGCTCCTGAATGTGCTGCTGCTGGGGCTGGGCATGATCATGGACATGGCGGCCCTTATCCTGATCTGTACGCCGATTTTCCTGCCGGTCGCCATGCAGTTCGGTATGGACCCCATCCAGTTCGGCATCATCATGATGATGAACCTGGGACTAGGCTTGTGCACCCCGCCGGTGGGCGCCTGCCTGTTCGTCGGTTGCGTCATCGGCAAGATCAAGATCGAGGAGGCCGTGCGCACCATCTGGCCCTTCTATCTCGCGCTTCTCGTGGCGCTGATGCTGGTGACTTACGTGCCTGCCGTGTCGATGATGTTACCCGGCTTTTTCCAATGACGGGCACCGCTGGACAAGACGTAACTGCTTAACAGGATCAAAACGTAATGAAGGTAGAAGCCGTACATACCCATATTCTCGATCATGTACTGGACACCACTTTCGAAAGTGCCTCGATGCACTTTGCGAGACGCCAGCACTGTCTGGTCGAGATCGTCTGCGACGACGGCACCATCGGCTGGGGGGAGTGCCTTGGACCCGCCAAGCCGAATGCCGCCGTTGTCGAGGCTTATGCATCGGCCCTGGTGGGCCAGGACCCCCTGCAAACGGAACGGATCTGGCTGGATCTGTACAACCGCTTGCGTGACCAGGGGCAGCGTGGCCTGACCGTCACGGCGTTGAGCGGTATCGATATCGCCTTGTGGGACATCAAGGGTAAGCGTTTTGGCGTTCCCGTCTCCACGCTGTTGGGAGGTCGTTTTCGCGATAGCGTACGTGCCTATGCCACCGGGTCTTTCCGTCGAGAGGGCGTCGACCGGGTAGACGATATCGCCAAGGAGGTCGGCGGATATCGTCAGGAGGGTTTTCATGCCGTCAAGATCAAGATCGGTTTCGATGTGGAAGAGGATCTACGTGTCATCGCCGCGGTGCGAGAGGCCATTGGGCCCGACATGCGCCTGATGATCGATGCCAACCACGGTTACGACTATCTGGAAGCGATCGAGCTAGGCAATCGAGCCGCGCCGTATGGCGTGGATTGGTTCGAGGAGCCGGTGCTCCCCGAACAGATTGCTACCTATCGTGCCGTCCGCGCTGGCCAGCCCATCCCCGTGGCGGGAGGAGAAACCTGGCACGGGCGCTATGCCATGCTCGAACCCTTGGCGACGCGTGCCGTGGATATCGTGCAGCCCGACATCTGCGGTGTCGGCGGTTTTACCGAAATAAGACGGGTGACGGACATGGCGGCCATGCATGGGGTGCGCCTGGTTCCACATGTGTGGGGAACGGCCGTATGCCTTGCGGCCAGCTTGCAGTTCATGGCGGCACTGCCTCCCAATCCGCCGCGTCGTGATCCGATCGAGCCCATTCTCGAGTTCGACCGTACCGAGAATCCTTTCCGGCAGGCGGTGGTTAACACACCCATCGAGCATCAGGGAGGGGTCGTGACCATTCCTGACAAGCCTGGATTAGGCATCGACATCAATCGAAATGCTCTGAAGCGCTTTTCTCTCAAGGAGGAGTGATCCATGGCAACGATTCCTGCCAATACAAGACCCCTGGATGGCCCGAAGCCGCGGCTGGAAGCGCCCCCCGGTGCCACCGACTGCCATATTCACCTGTACCTCCCCGAGTATGAAGCGCAACCCGGCGGGCCGAAGATCCCCGAATTGGCCACGGTAGAGGACTATCGAAGGGTTCAGAGACGTCTGGGTCTGGAGCGTGTGGTGGTCACCCAACCGAATGCCTACCAACTCGACAACCGGGCGCTGCTCGCGGCCTTGACCGCGATGGGCACGCAAACGGCACGCGGTGTGGCTGCCGTGACGCCCGATACCCCCGTCGAATCTCTGAGGGAGTGGCACGACAAGGGTGTGCGTGGCGCACGGATCATGAACTTGCCCGGTGGTGCCGTGACACACGACAGCATGCTAGACGTCGAGCGGCTGATCCGTCCGCTGGGCTGGCATCTGATGGTCCAGTTCAATGGGCGGTATCTGGACGATTACCTCGACGGCCTGCAACGAATCGAGGGCGAATACATCATCGACCATATCGGCAAGTTCATGGACCCAGTGCCGGCAGACGACTCACGGGTCGATGACATCCTGCGCCTGCTCGACCGAGGCAACGCCTGGTTCAAGATCTGCGCGGGTTACGAGGCCAGCCTGACGGGTGGCCCTCGCTACGACGACGTGGGCGCTATCGCCAAACGGGTCATCACACACGCCCCCGAGTGCATCATCTGGGGCAGCAACTGGCCGCATGTCGGCGTGCCGCGCGAGAATTATCCTGACGATGCCGAGCAACTGGATGTCTTGTTGGATTGGGCAAATTTTGACGATCGACAGAGAATATTAGTCGATAATCCAGCGAAATTGTATGGCTTCTAGTGGTCAGGATTTCCTGAGGTTTACCCTTGATTATTTTAATATTACGTGAGAGGAGGTGAAGCGTGCTCAACCGCATTCTAGTAACTGGCGCTGCTGGTGGGCTTGGAAGTAGCCTTAGGCCTCATCTTTCTCGTCTCGCATATCACGTTCGTCTTTCGGATATTGTGGATCTGGAGCCGGCCGACAGTCATGAAGAGATTGTCAAGGCTGATCTATCGGATATGCAGGCAGTGGATGCATTGGTCGATGGGTGTGATGGAATTATTCACTTGGGAGGTGTCTCTGTGGAGCGCTCCTGGGATAATATCCTTCCTGCCAATATCATGGGGACCTACAATGTATATGAAGCGGCGAGGAAACACGGAAAACCTCGCATTGTCTTCGCAAGCTCCAACCATACCATCGGTTTCTATACCCGTGACACCAGGTTGGACACCGAGGTGACGCATCGCCCCGACTCTCTTTATGGCGTCTCCAAGTGCTTCGGTGAGAACCTGGCAAGCCTTTATCATGACAAGTTCGGAATGGAGACGCTCAGTGTTCGTATCGGTTCCTGCTTCGATAAGCCTGCCGATACACGAATGATGGCTACCTGGTTGAGTCTCCGTGACTTCGTCTCGCTATTGGAGCGCGCTTTCGTTACCCCGCGCTTGGCCCATACGGTGATTTACGGTGCTTCAAATAACTCGGAGCAATGGTGGGATAATAGCAAGGCCGGTTTTCTCGGCTGGGTTCCTCAAGATAGCTCGGAAGAATGGCGCCACGAGACGGAAGAAAAAGACAAGAACATTCGTGCGGATGATCCTGCCGTGATTTATCAAGGTGGTAAATTCACGGCGCTTGGGCATCCCGATGACAAGTAATGTGATTGCATCTGGTTTGGCCATCGGGTGGGGCAGGACGCTAAACTAAAGTCATGCTTTTTGGCGGGGTATGTTTTTTATGGCTAAGGATGCGGATATGTCAGTGGAAAGCACACGGCTCGATGTGCAGAAGGTACCGCGGCAGGGGAGTCTTTCCCTGCATGTGGCGGACCAGCTCGAAGCCTTGATCACCCAAGGGAAAGTTCCCGTCGGCAATAAGTTGCCGACCGAAAACAGCCTGTGCGACTCCTTCGGCGTCAGCCGCACGGTGATCCGTGAAGCCATTACGCATCTCAAGTCACTGGGGCTGGTCGAGACCCGCCGGGGAGTCGGTACCACGGTGCTGCGCTCGACGACGATCGAGGCGAGGCCGGCGGAACGCATCAACCCGACCACGGTGGAGGATATCCTGCATGTCCTCGAACTGCGTTTGACCCTCGAACCTGCCGCGGCCGAGTTGGCGGCCCTTCGTCACGATGACGAGGACCGTCAGGAGCTGGAAGCCCGACACCAAGCATTCATCCAGGCGCATGCCGAGAAGTCCCAGGCCCGTGTCGAGGATTATGAGTTCCACTATGCCATTGCCAGGGCGACCAAGAATCCCTTCTTCAAGAGCTTCTACGAGCAGTTGAACCAGAGCGTCATTCCTCGTGCCAAGTTGCTCAGCATCGATATCAATCCGGCGGCATCGGAGCGTTATATCGAGCGTGTCCAGGAAGAGCACGCCTATATCCTCGAAGCCATTCTGGCCCGGGATGCCGAGGCGGCCCGCGAAACCATGTTCCAGCACCTCAATCGGGCAAGAAACATGTACGCCAAGTATCGAGACCGAGAATAGCCAGCATCCTCGTACCGTGGTCCCAATCCATCGCTTCCTGCCCAGGAGTCGCTCCGCGCCAGCGCGATATCGCGGTGCGCTACCCGAACCTGCCGGCGGGGCTGCTGCCCCTTTTTTCATCTCGCCAACCACAAACCGACGATCACCGCCGCGATAACGGTAGCGAAGAACAGGCGGTTGCGTAGCCGGGTATCGCGAGGGGGGCGGGACTTGGACACGGATGACTCCCTGCGGGGCCAGCGGCAGACTGTGAAACAAGCGTTTCAATTGGCTGGCGAAACGATTATGGTTAGATGGTAAGCTCGTTAGCCTGCTATGGCTATCGCCAAGCAAGCGCCATGGCCGCCAATGGTTTCAAGATGGATTTACCATGCCTACCGCCGAGAAACGCGACCGACTGGTCTTCGCCCATGCCAATGGCTTCACCGGTGCCAGCTATCGCAGCTTCCTGGCGCCGCTGTCCAGCCGTTTCGACATTCACCCGCTGGATCGCCTGGGGCATCATCCCGACTATCCGGTGGGGCCCAACTGGTTGCGCTTGCGCGACGAGCTGTTGTCGCGGCTGGCGGCGTTCCAGACACCCGTGATCGGTGTCGGACATTCCATGGGCGGCGTGCTGATGGCCATGGCTGCCGACGTGGCCCCACAATATTTTCGCTGTGTGGTGGTCCTGGATCCGCCGTTGATGCTGGGACTGGATGCCTGGGCCATGAAGGCGGCCAAGGGGCTGGGGCTGGTCGATCGAGTCACCCCGGCAGGCAAGAGCAAGCGGCGAAGGTCGGTGTGGCCCGACCGTGATGCCATGGGGAACTACCTGCGTCGCCGAAGCCTATTCCGGCGCTTCACCGATGACGCCTTGCGCGACTATGTCGAGGGCAGTACCCGCGAATTGGATGATGGCCGCGCGGAGCTGGTCTTCGACCCGACAGTCGAGGTGGCGATCTTTCGGCACCTTCCCGATCATCTGCATGGCTTGCCGGCGCGCCTCGAGGTACCACTGGCCTTGCTGGCCGGGGACGAGTCCGACCTGATCACGCCACGTCGTCGCCGCCGGTTGCAGCGGTATGGTGTGAGAGTCGGGGTGGTGCCCGGTGGTCATATGTTTCCCATGGAGCATCCCGACAGCGCGCGCCGGGCCTTGCTGGCCACCCTTGCCTCCCTGCTGGACGAGACATCATGAGCGATCCCCGTGCCCTGATGTTGGGCGATCGCCTGGCGGCGCTGGCCTGGGGCGACGAGACGGCTCCAACCTGGTTGGCGTTGCATGGCTGGTTGGACAACGCTGCCAGTTTTTCACGGCTGGCGCCTCTGTTGGTCGAACATCTGGGAATCCGGATCGTGGCGTTCGATTTCGCGGGTCATGGGCTGTCACGCCGCCACCCTCCCGGCACCGATTATGCCATCTGGGATTATTCCCACGATGTGCTCGACGCTCTGGAAAGCCTGAAGCTGGAGCAGGCCACGTTGTTGGCTCATTCCATGGGGGCTGGCGTGGCCTGCCTGGTCGCGGCAGCGTTGCCCGAGCGGGTCGAGCGACTGTTGCTGATCGATGGCCTGGGAACCTTGACGACGCCGGCAGAGGACACCGCCGAGCAATTGCGCAAGGGATTGCTCGGACATCGGCGTCGTGTCTCGCCGGCGCCGCGCTATCCTGATATTGAGGCTGCGGTTGCCGCTCGAGTGGCAGGAGGGGTGACGCCGCTGGACTTCGATACGGCGCTGCCGCTGGTGCAGCGTAATGTCGAATCCCTGGAAAATGGCCACGTGCGATTACGCACCGATGGTCGTCTGCTGCGCCCTTCGATGGTGCGCTTCTGCCCCGAGCAGATGGTGGGAATTCTGCAGGCCATCAAGGCTCCCACCCTGTTGGTCGAGGGCGAAACGGGGATTCTCGGCGAACGCCCGATGGCGGCGTTGGCGCGTCGGACAATGGTCGGTCTGACGCGGGAAGTATTGCCGGGGGGACACCATTTGCATCTGGAGGCGGCGGCGGTCGAAGGCGTGGCGGCGGTAATGGCGCGCTGGCAAGACGATGGATGAAGGTGGTCTCGTGGCGAACAAGCATGATGCCAACAGGCGAGTGGCGCTGGTGCTGGGCAGCGGCGGCGCGCGCGGGTATGCGCATATCGGGGTGATCGACGAACTCGAGGCGCGTGGCTATGAGGTCGTGGTGATTTCAGGCTGTTCCATGGGGGCCCTGGTGGGCGGCGTGTACGCTGCGGGAATGCTGGAAGGATACCGCAACTGGGTGTGCAAGCTCGATTACTTCGATGTGCTCAAGCTCGTCGATGTGACCTGGAGCCCAATGGGGGCCATGCGTGCCAGCAAGGTGATGAGCAAGCTCGAGAGTCTGATCGGCGATATGCAGATGGAGGAACTGGCGATCCCGGTGACCACCGTGGCCACCGATCTGGTGCGACAGCGCGAGGTATGGTTTCAGAGTGGCTCGCTGCTGCAGGCCATCCGGGCCTCCATTGCGGTGCCGGGGATCATCACCCCGGTGCATATCGGCGAGCAGATACTGGTCGATGGTGGCCTGATGAACCCTCTGCCGATCATTCCTACCGTCGCGGCGCATGCCGACATGGTGCTGGCGGTCAATGTCACGGCCCACAGCCCCCACCCGGTCAGCCTGGAAGACCTGTTGCCGCCGGGGGATGCCGCGGCGGAGCAGGCGCGCGAACAGGCCCTGGAAGCCCAGGGCAAGGGCTTCGGCTCTTGGATCAATGGCGTGCGTGAGCAGGCGCAGCGCATGTTCTCGAACTTCGGTGACGAGGATGCGGCGGCCGATGACAGCGAGCAGGTCGCCAAGCAACGCGCCTGGAGCAAGCTCGACATGATGCTGGCGTCGTTCGATATCACCCAGGCGGCGTTGGCCAAGTACAAGGTGGCGGGCTATCCGCCGGATGTGTTGATCGAGATTCCCAAGACGGTGTGTGGTGCCTACGAGTTCCATCGCGCCGAGTCGTTGATCAAGCTGGGGCGACACTTGGCGATCCAGGCGCTGGATCGCTACGAAGGGCGGCCGGGGGTCGTGCACCCGACGGTCGAGGCAGTGACCGTCCAGCCGGGAATCCCGGCCTCGGGAGACAGTGTCTCAGGGAAAGGGAGTGCCTGAGGGGCGTCGCCGAAGCAGGACATAGACGGCACCGGTACCGCCGTCCGGCTCGCGCGCCGAGCAGAAGGCGAGTACGCTCGGCCATTCACGTAGCCAGGCGTTGACGTGACTCTTGATCACCGGGTAGTCGGTCAGGCCGCTGTTGGTGCTACTGCGAGACTTGCCATGCACGATCAGCACGCAGCGGGCACGATTGGCTGCGGCGTCGTGGAGAAAACGCTCCAGCTCGGTCCGGGCCTCGTCAAGGTTGTAACCGTGGAGATCGAGTCCCGCTTCCCAGGGAATGCGCCCGCGTTTCAACTGCGTATGGGTGCGATAGGGCAGGTCGGTCACGGCGAAATCGAGGAATTCGGAAGGGCGAACGGCCTCGACACGACCGTCCGAGGCGTGGCTCACGAGTTGGGTCGAGGCCGCGGCCGTGGCAGCGGCGCGTCTTTCGGTCATGGCCGCCTGCTGCTTGTTGCGCGGCTTGCCGGGGTTGGCGCGATTGACAGTCAGACGCTTGACGCCGGCATCTTCGAGGGCCCGGCGAAATGCGCCGATGTCGTCGTCACTTGTCTGGCCTCCTCGGCGGCTCATGGGCGATCTCTCTATCACGATCACGGATACCGGCGGCATCGCGAGTGTATGGCGTTGAACGCGCCCTAGTATAACGCCTACGCAGCCGGGGGGAACCTGAAGGAAGCACTGAATAAATGCCTGCGCAGCTCAATCGCTGCGTTGCGCGGTGCGCGGAATCCTCACCTATACCCCATAGGCTCCGGTTCCTGTGCTCCGGGCGCCTTGCGCTTGATGCCGCTCGTCGATTTAGTCAGCGCTTCCTTAGTGGCCGATGATGACTGGTGAAGGGGGGACGCAGGCGGTTACAATTACTGTCTTGTCGTCACCAACCAAGGATGCCGCGTGTCCGTTTCCCGACCCGATGTCGTTACGACCTTGACCCTGGCTGATAGCGAAATCGCCGCGGCCTTGATCAGTCTTCGCGACTGCCTGCGCTGGGCGACCAGTGAATTCCATGCCCATGGCCTGCATTATGGCCATGGTACCGACTCTCCCTGGGACGAGGCGGTCGCCCTCACCCTGGGTGCCCTGCATCTGCCTTGGGATATCGACCCGGCGGTGCTCGAGGCGCGATTGTTGCCCATGGAACGCGAACGGATCGTGGCGTTGGTCAGGGCCCGCATCGAAACACGGCAACCCTTGCCCTATCTGCTCGGCGAGGCGTTCTTCGCCGGCTTTCCGTTCAACGTCGACGAGCGGGTATTGATCCCACGCTCGCCGATCGCCGAACTGATCGAGCACGGTTTCGCCGCCTGGTTCGCCGATGAGCCACCGGCGCGGGTTCTCGACATGTGCTGCGGGTCGGGCTGCATCGGCATTGCCACCGCCCTTCACCTGCCGACTGCCGAGGTGGATCTGGCCGATATCAGCACCGCTGCCCTGGACGTTGCCAAGGCCAATATCAGCCGCCACGATGTCGGCGCCAGGGTTCGCGCCGTGCACTCTGACGTGTTCAATGGCGTGGCAGGGCAACGCTACGACCTGATCGTCTCCAATCCGCCCTATGTGGATGCGCGAGACCTGGCCACCATGCCGGTCGAGTTCCAGCATGAGCCCTCCCTGGCGCTGGGGGCGGGCGAGGATGGACTGGATGTCGTGCGCCGGATCCTGCGCGAGGCCCGTGGCCATCTTAGCGATCACGGGGTGTTGATCGTCGAGGTCGGCAACTCGGACCGTCATCTGGAGGCAGCCTTTCCCGAAGTGCCTTTCCTGTGGCTGGAGTTCGAACGCGGTGGCCATGGGGTCTTCGCGTTGACTGCCCAAGAACTCGACGCCCATGCAGCGTCTTTCGCCTGAGTCCCTGTCTCGAGAGCCTTGAGGAACCCCCCATGTCCGGCAATACCTTCGGCAAGCTGTTTACTGTCACCACCTTCGGCGAGAGCCATGGCCCGGCACTGGGAGCAGTCGTCGACGGGTGTCCGCCGGGGCTCGCCCTGAGCGAGGCCGACCTGCAGTACGATCTCGACCGGCGTCGCCCGGGCACGTCGCGGCATACGACCCAGCGTCGCGAGCCGGACCGGGTGCGGATTCTCTCGGGTGTGTTCGAAGGAATGACCACGGGGACCCCCATCGGTCTGCTGATCGAGAATACCGACCAGCGCTCCAAGGACTATTCGCAGATCAAGGATCGATTCCGGCCCGCGCATGCCGACTATACCTATCACCACAAGTATGGAGTACGCGATTATCGCGGCGGCGGTCGTTCCAGCGCCCGCGAGACCGCCATGCGCGTGGCCGCCGGGGCCATTGCCAAGAAGTACCTGGCTGGTCAGGGCATCCGGGTGCGCGGCTACATGAGCCAACTCGGGCCGATCGCCATTGAATTCAAGAGCTGGGAAGCGGTCGACGACAATGCCTTCTTCTGCCCGGACCCGGACAAGCTACCGGCACTCGAAGCCTTCATGGACCAGTTGCGCCGCGATCAGGATTCGGTCGGGGCCAGGATCACGGTCGTCGCCGAAGGGGTGCCTGTCGGCCTCGGCGAGCCGGTCTTCGACCGCCTGGATGCCGAACTGGCGCATGGCTTGATGAGTATCAACGCGGTCAAGGGAGTGGAGATCGGCGATGGTTTCGCCGCAGTGGCCCAGCGCGGCAGCGAGCATCGCGACGAGCTGACCCCCGACGGCTTCCTCTCCAACCACGCCGGTGGCGTGCTGGGAGGCATTGCTTCGGGACAGCCGATCGTTGCCCATCTGGCGCTCAAGCCGACGTCGAGCATCACCTTGCCGGGCCGATCCATCGATATCGAGGGCAATCCGGTCGAGGTGGTGACCAAAGGACGCCACGATCCCTGTGTCGGTATCCGCGCCACGCCGATCGCCGAGGCCATGATGGCCTTGACCCTGATGGATCATCTGTTACGGCATCGGGGCCAGAACGCCGGTGTCCAGGTCACGACCCCGCGGCTGAGCTGAAGGCGCTTTTCACGCAAGTGTACTGCTACACTGGGGGCAAGTCCCCCAGTCGAGCCTTTCCTATGAAGATAAACGTCGAATTCGACCTCACACCCGCCGAGTTTCGTCAGGCCTTGGGCTTGCCCGATGTGGAAGCCTTTCAGCAGGAACTGATGTCGCGGATCCAGCAGCAGATGGAAGCCGGTGTCGAAGGGTATGACCCCATGAGCCTGCTGCAGCCCTTCCTCCAGCAGCAGCCCTTCACGCAGCAGCCATTCTTCAAGGATAGCCTGGCCAGCTTCGGCAACTATCAGCAGATGATGCTGGACATGCTGCGCCAGGCTTCCAATGTCAATCCCGCTTCGACGTCGAGCGAGCAGGAAGAGGCCAAGAGTGGTTCGACCTCGCAGAAGCAGAACACCGGGCCGGCCAGTGCCAGCTCGCGCACCAAGCGCAAGTCATGACCAGACCCGGCAGTCGGGCATATTGCTGTCGATGCTCCGCCAGATGATGCCGATCAAGCTTTTGTCTCGTCATCGTATTGCAACCAAGACGCTGGCAGACTACTCTTTGTGCAGTGCAGCAAAGTAGTGTCTGTGCTGCCTTGATCCCGACTCACCTGGAGGAATCTGTCATGCAAGACAAGATGTTCAATACCTTCACCGAACAGACGCGCAGCTTCTTCGAACCGATGCGCAAGCTCAATAGCTTGATGCTGGACAACATGGAAAAGATGACTCACTACCAGCTCGAGTCGATGAAGCGCTACAGCCAGTTGGGCACCGAACGCATGCGCGATGTCAGTGAAATCCAGGACGCCGAGGGCCTGAGGGATTTCGGTACCCGTCAGGCCGAGACCATGAACGAGCTGTCCAAGCAGATGCTCGAGGACGCGCGGGCCATGACCGAGCTGAGCCTGCAGTTCAAGAGCGAGATGGAAAAGCTCTTCGCCGATGCGGGGCAGCAGGCTGCAGAACAAGCAGCCGATATTACCAGCGCGCCCAAGGCGGAACCGGCGGCCAAGGCCGCACCAGCCAAAGCGGAATCGGCCGCCAAGGCCGCACCAGCAGCGGCAAAAGCGGAGTCGGCAGCCAAAGCGGAACCGGCCGCCAAGGCAGAGCCAGCCAAGACGTCCAGCCAGTCGTCAACACGCAAGAACCCTTGAGACAGCGGGGGCCGGCCGGACCACCGGCCCCGTCATGCTTGCCAGACGCGATCCCCAAGCCTCCGTGACGATGCTTGGGGATAGCGTTTGTCTCAACAAACAGCGCTTGCCTTATACTGCCACCAGGCGCTTATGTTATCGCGGTGACGTTGCCGTACTACAGAGGAGGGGCCAATGCAGCCAGGTTTTCAGCAGCCATCACAGGCCGATATGGAAGAGTGGGCACAACAACTCGACGCCATCGGTCGGGAATATCAAGTCCTGATGCAGGAGATGCTGGCACGCATGTTGCCCAGCGAAGCGGGCAAGACGGTCTACGCCGATATGCGTGACACCTTCCAGGCCGGACTGGAAGCCTTGGCACACAATCCCCAGGCACTCTATGGTGCCCAGATGCGGCTTGCGCAGGACCAGGCGCTGCTATGGCAGCACGGCATGCGGGCCCTGGCGGGTGAGAAGGTTCCTCCGCTGGTCGAGCCGGAGCGTCAGGATCGTCGTTTCAAGGACGAAGCCTGGTACGACGACCCCTTCTATTCCGCCATTCTGCAGCAGTATCTGCTGTTTGCTCGCCTGGTGGATGAGCTGATCTCGAACCTGGACAATCTTCCCGAGGACCAGAAGCGCAACCTGGCCTTCTATGCACGTCAATGCGTGAGCGCCATGGCGCCATCCAATTTCGTGTCCACCAATCCGGAAGTGATGCGCCTGACCCTGGAAACCAAGGGACAGAACCTGATCGATGGCCTGAACCGGCTGCGCGAGGACTTGGCCAACTCGGCGGATGGCCTCAATGTCGCCATGACCGATCGCACTGCCTTCCGCATCGGCGAGAATATCGCCGTTACCCCGGGGGAGGTGGTCTATGAGAACGAACTGATTCAATTGATCCAGTATCGTCCGACCACCGAAAAGGTTTTCAAGACGCCGTTGCTGGTCATACCACCCTGGATCAACAAGTACTACATCCTCGACCTGCGCGAGGACAACTCGTTGGTCAAGTGGTTGGTCGATCAGGGCCACACGGTATTCCTGATCTCCTGGCGCAACCCCGGGCCCGAACAGCGTGACCTGACCTGGGCCGACTACATGCAGCTGGGGCCCATCGCGTCCATGGACGCCATCGAGCAGGCGTGTGGCGAAAAGTCGGTCAATCTGATGAGCTACTGTATCGGTGGTACCCTGGCAGCGACGACGGTCGCTTACCTGACCAGCACGCGTCGCGGCCGCAAGGTGCGTTCGGTAACCTACATGGCGACGTTGCAGGATTTCAGCGATCCTGGCGAGATCGGCGTTTTCCTCACCGAGACGGTGCTGCAGGGGCTGGAGAGGCAACTGAAGGCCGATGGCTATCTCGACGGCCGAGTCATGGCCTTCTCCTTCAACCTGCTGCGTGAGAACGACCTGTTCTGGTCGTTCTATATCAGCAACTATCTGAAGGGCGAGACTCCCGCGCCCTTCGACCTGCTGTACTGGAACACCGACGGTACCAACCTGCCGGCCGGCACCCATGGCTGGTACATGCGTCATATGTATCTGGAAAACCGCCTGATCGAGCCCGGCGGCATCGAGCTCGACGGGGTCAAGATCGATCTGCGCAAGATCTCCACGCCGAGCTACTTCGTCTCGACCCGTGACGATCACATCGCCAAGTGGAACAGCACTTATGGCGGTACCCAACTGCCCAAGGGGCCGGTGACCTTCGTGTTGGGCGGCTCCGGGCATATCGCAGGCATCGTCAATCCGCCATACCGGAACAAGTACGGTTACTGGACCAACGATGCGCTACCGCCCGAGCCGGATGAATGGTTGGAGGGCGCGACCTTCAACGAAGGGTCCTGGTGGCCACACTGGCAGTCGTGGATGACCGACAACAGGTATGCCGATCCTGCCAAGCTGGTAGCTGCCCGCCAACCTGGTGATGGCGAGCTGCCCTTGTTGGAGCCGGCGCCGGGACGCTACGTGTGTCAGACCATTCCCGAAGTGCTTGGCGAAGTGCCGCCTGTGCCGGAGGAACCGGCTCAACCCGACGAAGATGATGAAGAAGGCGAGCAGAAAGAAGCAAGCGGGGAGTAGGTAGAAGCAAGAGAGAAGTAGGAAGAGGGAAGAAGAACCGGAAGAGCCCGCCATGGCGGGCTCTTTGCATTGCAACTCGATATCTAACGCCATTATTCTTCCTTCTTATCTCTTCTTTCTTATCTCTTTCTTCTTCCATCTTATCCCCGGCACCACCAGCAGGGCGGCCAGCACCCAGGCGGGCCAGCTGCCGGTCCGGGTAAAAGGCGTGGTGCCCTGCATGGCCTGGACCTCGCCGGTGATGCCGGTCGTCTCGAACTGCGGGGCCCGCGTGGTGACGTTACCCTGTGGGTCGATGATCACCGTGATGCCGTTGCTGGTGGCCCGCATCACGTAGCGGCCATTCTCCAGCGCTCGCAAACGGGCCATCTGCAGGTGTTGCAAGGGGCCAATGGAGGCGCCGAACCAGGTGTCATTGGACACCGTCAGCAGGATGTCGGCATCGCGCGCCCGGTTGGCCACCAGATCGGGATAGACGATCTCGTAGCAAATGGCGCTGCCGATACTGAGGCCTGCGGCATGGATCGGTGCCGGGTCTTCCTCGCCGGCGGAGAAGCTCGACATGGGCAGGTCGAAGAAGGTGATCAGGCCACGCAGCAAGCTTTCCAGAGGCAGGTATTCACCGAAGGGCACCAAGTGCTCCTTGCGATACTCGCCTTCGACATCTCCCACGCCGATCACGCTGTTGAAGAAGCGATCACGCTCGTCGAGTTGAACGATGCCGGTCAACAGGGCGGTGCCGGGGGCCAGGGTCGCCTGTATGCGCTCGAGCACGGGCATGGCAGCGTTATCGAGCATCGGCAGGGCGGTTTCGGGCCATACGATCAGATCGACGCCATCGTCCAGGGCGCGCGTCAGTTCGGTATAGGTGTTGGCGGCGGTGCGCTGCCCTTCGGGCGTCCACTTGATGAGCTGTGGCAGGTTGCCCTGCAGCAGTGCCACGCGAGTCGAACCATCGTTCGATGGGGTCGTCCATTGAGCGGGCAGTGCGAGGGGGATCAGCCACAGGGTGGCGGCGAGCGCGCCGGCGGACCAGCGACGACGCAGGAATTCCACGCCCAGGGTGCCGGTGAGGGCCGTAATCAGGGACAGCGCGAAGACGCCGCCGATCGGTGCCCAGGGGGCCAGCGGCGAGTCCACATGGGCACTGCCCAGCAGCAGCCAGGGGAAGCCGGTGAAGGCATAGGTTCGCAGCACTTCACCCAGCACCCAGGCGCCGGCGAAGCTCAGGGCCGCCAGACGAGGGCCGGTCAGGCGGCGGTAGAGCCACAGGGTCGCGGCGAAGAACAGCGCCAGGGTCGCCACGAACAACCCGGTCAGGAACAACGCCAGTGGCACGCCGGTGTAGCCGTAGTCGTGAATCGAGACATAGACCCAGGACGTGCCCGAGCCGAACAGCCCGACACCGTACCACCATCCCTTCAAGGCGGCCTGGCCGGGCGTCAGGGTGTGAATGCCCAGGTACATCAGGCCCACCGCCACCGGCCCTAGCCACCAGAGCTGGAAGGGGGAGGCGGACAGGGTGGTCAGACCGCCGGCGAGCAGGGCGACCAGATAGCCGAGCGCGGGGGTGAGACGCAGTTCACTCATTATCGTTCCTTGAAATGGGCTGTGATGTCCGGCGTCTCTCAGCCTTCTTCCTGGTGGGTCGTGACATCCTGGCGTTGCTCGGCCTGCAGCAGACGGATACGGCGATTGTCGGCATTGAGCACGGTGAAGCGCCACCTGCCGAGGTCGGCAGACTCGCCGCGTCGAGGCAAATGACCGAAGCGCTGCATCACCAAGCCACCGACGGTGTCGAATTCATCGTCCGAGAACTCGGTGTCGAAGCGTTCGTTGAAGTCTTCGATGGGGGTCAGGGCGCGAATGGCGTAACTGCCGTTGCCCAGTGCGCGGATATCCTCTTCTTCGTCGATATCGTGCTCGTCTTCGATATCGCCGACGATCTGTTCGAGGATGTCCTCGATAGTGACGATGCCCGCGGTGCCGCCGTATTCATCCACCACCACCGCCATGTGATTGTGGGTGTCGCGGAATTCCTTGAGCAGGCTATTGAGGCGCTTGGACTCGGGCACGAACATTGCCGGTCGCAGTGCGCTTTTCAACTCGAAGGATTCGCGATTGCTCTGGCTCTGGCACAGCAGCGGCAACAGGTCCTTGACCAGCAGGATACCCAGCACCTCGTCGAGATTCTCGCCGACCACCGGGTAGCGGGAATGGCCGGTCTCGAGGATCACCGGCAGGTACTCTTCCGGAGGCTGATCGATGGTAATGGCGGTCACTTGAGAGCGGGGAATCAGCACCTCGCGCACCTGCTGATCGCTGATCTGCAGGGCGCCCTCGATAATGGTCAGAGCGTCCTGGTCGAGACGCAGTCGCGAACCGGCCTCGCGCAGGAATTCGAGCAACTCGTCACGGGAGCTGGGCTCGTCGGTATCGCTGGAAAAGGCGCTGAACAACTTCTCGAGCCAGGTCTTGTTGCCCTGGCTGCTCGATCGGTCTTCGCTCATGCGTCGGGTCTCTTGTCCTCGGAGTCAAGGGGACGTGGGGTCAACAGGTATGGGTCGTTGATGCCGAAGCTGGCGAGAATCTCGCGTTCGAGTCGCTCCATGCGTTCGGCTTCAGACTCTTCGATATGGTCATATCCCAGCAAATGCAAGGTGCCATGCACTACCATATGAGCGTAGTGAGCGACGAGCGACTTGTCTTGCTCGTGCGCCTCCCGCACCACTACCTCGTGGCAGATCACCAGGTCGCCGAGCAACGGCAGCTCGATGCCGGCGGGGGCGTCGAAGGAAAAGGACAGCACATTGGTGGGCCGGTCCTTGCCACGATAATCGCGGTTCAGGGTCCGACTCTCCTCGCTGTCGACGAAGCGTACGGTCAACTCATGACGCTTTTCCTCAGGGTGGCGACGCAGTACCTCGGCCACCCATCGCGCCAAAGTGTCCCGGGCAGGCAGGGCTCGGGTCTCGTCAGCATTCGACAAGGCTATCTGGCGGTCGATGACAATGGGGAGAGGCGAAGGTCCGTCACCCATGGGAGGACTCCTGATTGCCGGTGGAGGCATCCTGGTCCTTGCTGCGTCCCGCGGTCTGCTGTTCGAGGCGCCGCTGTTCGCGTTCCTGCTTGCGAGCGCGTTGCTGGGCTTCCTCTTCGGCTTCGAAGTGGTCGTAGGCCTCGATGATGCGCTGCACCAGGGGGTGACGCACCACATCCTTGGCGGCGAAATGCGTCACGCCGATCCCCGGGGTGTCCTTGAGGACTTCCAGTACTTGAATCAAGCCGGAGCTGGCCCCCCGTGGCAAGTCGACCTGGGTCAGGTCGCCGGTGATTACCGCGGTGGAACCGAAACCGATGCGCGTCAGGAACATCTTCATCTGCTCACGGGTGGTGTTCTGGCTCTCGTCGAGGATGATGAAGGAGTTGTTCAGCGTGCGCCCGCGCATGTAAGCCAGCGGCGCGATCTCGATGATCTGGCGCTCGATCAGCTTGCCGACTTGCTCGAAGCCGATCATCTCGTAGAGCGCATCGTAGAGCGGGCGCAGATAGGGGTCGATCTTCTGGGCCAGGTCGCCGGGGAGAAAGCCGAGCTTCTCGCCGGCCTCCACTGCCGGGCGCACCAGCAGGATGCGCCGCACTTCCTGCTGATTGAGTGCCTCGACGGCGGCGGCGACGGCCAGATAGGTCTTGCCGGTACCCGCCGGGCCGATGCCGAAATTGATATCGTGGGCGCGGATGCTCTGGACATAGCTCTGCTGGTTGAAGCCGCGCGGCTTGATCAAGGTCTTGGGCGTGCGCAACAGCACTTCGCTGTCGTCGTCCGGTCCTTCTTCTTCCTCCAACGCCTCGAGGCCGGATTCCTGCAGGAACAGGTGCACGGTATCGGGTGACAGGTCGCCGGCTTCGGCTTCGCGATAGAGGTGCTCGATGACATTGGCCGCCGCCTTGACCCGCGCGCCGGGGCCAGCGAGCTGGAAGGTGTTGCCACGATTGCGTAGCGTCACGCCGAGGCGCGACTCGACGAGTTTGAGGTGTTCATCGCGCTGGCCGCAGAGGTTGGCCAGGCGCATGGGGTCATTGGGTTCTAGGGTCAGGGTGATGATGCGATTGGCCTGAGTACTGTTCTGGCTCAAGAGCAGAGGATCCGTGCGTTGCAGTAAGATGAAGTGAGCTTACTGCCCCGAGCCGGCTCGGGGCAATGCCTGAAATCCGCAAGCGTGTATTCCTGCATGGGCTTCCGGCTGACGAGCCGGGGAAAACCGGCGCTCAATGGCACTCGGGGGAGGCCAGCTCGCCACGCAGGGAATTGGGAAGTGCCTCGGTAATTTCCACATCGACGAAGTAGCCGATCAGCTCGGCTGGATTGGCGGCGCGGAAGTTGACCACGCGGTTGTTCTCGGTGCGCCCGGAGAGTTGGCCCGGATCCTTGGGCGAGAAGCCGGTGACCAGAATGCGTTCGACGTTGCCGACCATGCGTCGGCTGATCCGCATGGCTTGCTGGTTGATGCGTTCCTGGAGAATCGCCAGGCGCTGTTTCTTGACCGACTCCGGCGTCTCGTCCTCAAGGCTGGCCGCGGGCGTGCCGGGGCGTGCCGAATAGACGAAGCTGAACGAGACATCGAAGCCGATACGGTGAATGAGATCCATGGTGGCTTCGAAATCGGCTTCCGTCTCACCGGGGAAGCCGACGATGAAGTCCGATGAGAAGCTGATGTCGGGGCGCAGGGTGCGGATGCGCTCCAGCTTGTCGACGTATTCCTCGACGCCGTGGCCGCGCTTCATGGCCGCCAGGATCCGGTCGGAGCCGGACTGCACCGGCAGATGCAGGTGACTGACCAGTTCAGGAATCTCCCCGTAGGCCTCGATCAGGCTGTCGGAGAACTCCACCGGGTGCGAGGTGGTGAAGCGGATGCGGTCGATACCTTCCACTGCCGCCACGCAGGCGATCAGCTCGGCCAGGTCGATTTCGTCGCCGAGCCGATTCTCGCCGCGATAGGCATTGACGTTCTGGCCCAGCAGGTTGATTTCGCGCACGCCTTGGTCGGCGAGGTGGATGACCTCGTCCATCACCGCCTCGAAGGGGCGCGATACCTCCTCGCCACGGGTATAGGGCACCACACAGAAGGTGCAGTACTTGGAGCAACCTTCCATGATCGAGACGAAGGCCGTGGCCCCATCCGAGGATGGCTTGGGCAAGTGATCGAACTTCTCGATCTCGGGGAAGGTCACGTCGACCACCGAGATCTGGTCCGACTGGCGGGCGTCGAGCATGGATGGGACGCGATGCAGGGTCTGCGGTCCGAATACCATGTCGACATAGGGCGCGCGCTTGCGCAGGGCCTCGCCTTCCTGGCTGGCTACGCAGCCACCGACACCGATGACCAGCTCGGGATTCTGCTCCTTGAGCTTCTTCCAGCGGCCGAGCTGATGAAAGACCTTCTCCTGGGCCTTCTCACGGATCGAGCAGGTGTTGAGCAGAATGACATCGGCTTCATGCTCGTCGTCGGTCAGTTCGAGCTGATGAGTCTCGCCGAGCAGATCCGCCATGCGAGCGGAGTCGTACTCGTTCATCTGGCAGCCATGGGTCTTGATGAAGAGTTTCTTCGCCATAAGAATACCGTCGTTGCGCGTGGTGCGCCCGACTTGTCACCAGTTCCAGGAAAGTTGAGTGCGTGGCCGGACGGCCGGAGTCGATTGTCTTCACTCAATTATACGGATCCGCTATCGATGGGGCTAGGGCGCGTTTCAATATCGCGCACAGGCGCACCCGGAAGCGCTGGGCATACCGATGGCGAGTGAAAGCGTCCCGGTCGCGTGGCTTTTCGGGATCGGGTCTATGGTATTCTTGCAAATTCGAGGGGGGACAGCAGATTCGGTTCCCCAAGTGTTTTAGTGGCGTTCAGCACAGGGTCAATATGGCGTCCAAACCCATCTACCGAGTGGTGTTTCACAATCAGGGCGAGATCTGGGAGCTCTACGCACGCGAGATCTTCCAGAGCGACCTGTGGGGTTTCATCGAGGTCGAAGCCTTCGTCTTCGAAGATGCCTCCAAACTGGTGGTGGATCCGTCCACCGAGAAGCTGCGGCGGACGTTCGATGGTGTCAATCGCAGCTACATCCCCTTGAATGCCATCGTGCGCATCGACGAAGTGGAGCGCGAAGGCACGCCCAGGGCGGTCAAGGCCGAGGGCAAAGTGGCGGAGTTTCCACGCCCCATGGGGTGGCCGCCGCGAGATGATGGATAGATCAAAAAGTAATCGATCTGTAGCTGTGCCAGGCGCTTCGCCATCCGCGAAAGCCTTGCCAGCCGGTTTTCCCAAGACTTATCCACAGAAAGTGTGGATGGGGACGAGTCTCATCGCGACGCCACCGGCACAGGAGGTGCCGGGGTCGCAAGCGGGTGTGTGGCAGCGTTTCATGGAGCCCTTTCGATAGTTATCAAGACGGCAGAATTATGCGTAAAATCAATGTCTTATTTGCAGGGGCGGTGTTGGCGACATGGGTCTCGCCTGTGTTGGCGCAAGACGTGGACGACAACACCCGTTGGGTATCCGACGAACTGACCACCTTTGTGCGCAGTGGTCCCACCGATGGGTATCGTATCGTCGGCACCCTGACCGCCGGTGAGCCAGTCACGCTGCTCGAGACCAGCGGCGACTATAGCCGGGTGGAGGGTGGCGACGGCGATGTCGTGTGGATCCTGTCCAATGAATTGCAGGATCAGCCGAGTGCCAGGCAGCGGCTTCCCGAACTCGAACAGCAGGTCGATGTCTTGACCACTGAACTCGAGGGCATCAATGAAGAGTGGGAGCGTCGTGTCGCGGCGATGACGGAAACGCTGGAGATTCGTGAACAGCGCATCACCGAACTCGAGGCTCGCAATCAGCAACTCGACAGCGAGATCAGCGACGCGCAGCAGTCGATGCGGGGACTTCAGGCGCGTCTCGATACCCAGGAAGAGGACCTGCTGTTGCGCTACTTCATGTACGGGGGTGGCGTGGCCGGTGCCGGGCTGGTCCTGGGACTGCTTGTCCCTCATCTGCCACAGCGGCGCAAGAAACGCGATCGCTGGTTCTGAGGGTAGCCATGAGCGAGAGCGAAGAGAGCGGGGTGGTGAACGAATGGCTGACGCGCTGGCGTGAGGGGCGGATCGGCTTTCACCGCGACGCTACCCATCCGGTGCTGCATCGATACTGGCCGTGTCTCGGCGTGCCCGAGGGAACCAAGGTACTGGTCCCATTGTGCGGCAAGAGCCTGGACATGCGCTATCTTGCCGAACGTGGCCACCCGGTGCTGGGCATCGAGCTATCACTCGAGGCGATCGAGCAATTCACCGCCGAGGGGCAGGGCGAGGTATCCCGCTACCGGCAAGGGGATTTCCATGTTTACCGCCAGGGTAGCATTGAACTCTGGGGGGGTGACTTCTTCCACTTCCATATCGAGCAGGCGGCAGAAATCGGTGCCTTCTACGACCGTGCCGCCCTGATCGCCTTGCCCGAAGCAACGCGGCAGCGTTATGCCTTCCACCTGGCGCAGTTGATACCTCCCGGGGCCCGCGGCCTTCTGATCAGCCTGGTCCGGGCGCCGGGTGACGACCGAGGGCCGCCCTATAGTGTCGACGCCGATGAGGTGCGACGGTTGTTCACCCCCAACTTCGAACTCACTCATCTCGAGGATGGCGAGCCCGAGGACAATGGCTGGCGGGAAAGCGCCTGGTCATTGGTGAGGCGAGGCCCAGAAGTGTGATATCGACGAGCGCCTGGTAACGGGCGCTCGCCGACAGGCTTTCAGCGGGCCAGCAAGCGGCCCAGCTCGGGGTCGCGGAAGGTGCGGTTCAAGGCGTCACTGAGCAACTCGTTGACCATGCGGGTATTGTCTTCGCGGTCGGGGCGGATCGCATAGCTTTGCTCGCGCCGCGAGGTATAGGTGCCGGTGTAAGTGTTGCCGCCATTGACGGCCTGGGCCTGCAAGACCGCTTCAAGACGCGCATTGCCGAGCAGGGGCTGGGCATCGCCGCGCTCGTAACCCAGACGCGTCAGGGTGAGGGTCAGGCTAGGGCGTCCCTCGGCACTCTCGGTCGTCGGCGTCAGGCCCATCTGGCGTACGGCCTGTTCGGCCTGGGTTTGCAGCTTGGGTACCACATCGTGAGCATAGACGGTAATGGTGGCCGTCGACATCGCAGCGCCGCTGCGGGTGCCCAGCACCTCGGACTCGCGACCGTCCACTGCGTTGACGGTGACCTGCTGTCCACCGCCGGCCTGGGGGATATTGGCCGTGACCTTCGGATCGACCTGCAAATAATGCGGGCTCGAGCAGCCGGCGAGTAGCAGCATGCCCACCCATAGCCACAATCCCGACAACCAACGTCTTTGCATCCTGAACTCCCTGTTTGATGACGAGGCTTTGGTGCCGAGTATAAGCCGAGAGTGGCTCTCAGGCGATGGCTCTGGTTGTCGATGTCTGTTCAGTCACCATGAAATGACAATTTTCCAGACTGTCCCCCGGCATCTGGTGATTGCCACCTTCGATCCGTTCTCGTGATTCGGAATACGTTTGCTCGATTTTGGATTCGTTTTTCTGATCCAAAAATACAGATAACTATATTTTATCTAATCTCATGTGCCTCCTAAGGTTGGGTCATGACAGCGCGCAACGAGACTGTCGGCGGGAAGTGGTCGTTGTTCGGCGGCCAGGACGTGCTCACCAGAAGGACCCATACATGACAGTTGAAAAAATGGAAATAGATACGCTTGTCGTTGGTGCCGGTCAGGCCGGCGTGGCCATGAGCGAACACCTGAGCAACCAGGGCGTGCCCCACCTGGTACTGGAGCGCAATCGCATCGCCGAGGCTTGGCGCACGCAACGTTGGGACTCCCTGGTGGCCAATGGCCCGGCCTGGCACGATCGCTTCCCGGGGCTCGAGTTCGACGACCTAGACCCCGATGCCTTCGCCCCCAAGGAGCGCGTAGCGGCCTATTTCGAAGCCTACGCCAAGAAGATCAATGCCCCCATCCGCACAGGGGTCGAGGTCAAGTCGGTGGAGCGCAACAGTGACCGGCCAGGCTTCACCATCGAGACCTCCAAGGGGGTGATCGAGGCCAACCGGGTGGTGGCCGCCACCGGCCCCTTCCAGACGCCGGTGATTCCGCCTATCGCTCCCGACGACGAGACCCTCACACAGATCCACTCCGCAGAGTATCGCAATCCCCAGCAGCTGCCGAAAGGCGCGGTGCTGGTGGTGGGTGCCGGTTCCTCCGGGGTGCAGATCGCGGATGAGCTGCAGCGTGCCGGCAAGCAGGTTTATCTCTCGGTTGGACCGCACGATCGTCCTCCGCGCGCCTATCGCAACCGTGACTTCTGCTGGTGGTTGGGCGTTCTCGGCGAGTGGGATGTCGAGGCCAGGCAGCCGGGCACGGAGCATGTCACCATTGCAGTGAGCGGTGCTCATGGTGGCCATACGGTTGACTTTCGGGGGCTTGCCAATCAGGGGATGACGCTCGTTGGTCGCACGCAATCGTTCGATGACGGTGTGGTGACCTTCGAATCGGATCTTGCCGACAACCTTGCACGCGGCGATGAGAACTATCTGTTGCTGCTGGACGCAGCTGATGCCTATGTTGCCCGCAATGGTCTCGACCTTCCGGAAGAGCCTGAAGCCCGCCATATCCTCCCGGATCCGGAATGTGTGACCCATCCCCTTCTTGAGCTCGATCTGGCCAAGGCCGGCGTTACCTCGATCGTCTGGGCAACTGGCTTTGCGGTCGATTACCGCTGGCTGAATGTCAACGCCTTCGACAAAAACGGCAAACCGCAGCATCAGCGCGGTGTTTCGAGCGAGCCAGGCGTCTATTTCGTGGGTCTGCCGTGGCTATCGCGTCGTGGCTCCAGCTTCATCTGGGGTGTCTGGCACGATGCCAAGCATATTGCGGACCACATCGCCACGCAGCGCAAGTATCTTGCCTATCATGATGCCTCGCAACGCCAGGCAGAAGACGATCGAAAGGATAGGCCTGATGGCACATCCCCTTATTCGCAAGTTCAAAACGTCAGCACAATGGGGGTAAGTTGATGCCTACTCATACTCGAATCCGCATGTTCAATACCAAGGAGACGTATTCGAACCAGGCTCTGGATAACGATCTCTGCCAGGCGGTGCGGGCCGGCAACACCGTCTATGTGCGCGGTCAGGTCGGTACCGACTTCGAAGGTAACCTCGCCGGCCTGGGCGACCCGCGCGCCCAGACCGAGCAGGCGATGAAGAACCTCAAGCAACTGCTTGAAGAGGCCGGTTCCGACCTCAGCCATATCGTCAAGACCACCACTTACATCACCGATCCGCGCTTCCGCGAGCCCGTCTACCGGGAGGTGGGGAAGTGGCTCAAGGGGGTTTTCCCCATCTCCACCGGCCTGGTGGTGGCGGGTCTCGCCCAGCCGGAATGGTTGATGGAGATCGATGTGATCGCGGTGGTGCCGGACGAGGAGGGTAGGGCATGACCTTCTCGATTGCCGGCTTGTGCCGTGAGACCGGTCAGTTCGGCACCGCCATCAGTTCTTCCAGCATCTGTGTGGCCAGTCGCTGCCCCTTTATCGCTCCCGGGCGTGGCGTGGTGCTGACCCAGAACGTCACGAACCCCGTTCTTGGACAACGCGGTGTCGAGCTGCTCTGCCAGGGGCTCGATGCCGAGTCAGTGCTGTCGAGGCTCATCGAGGAGGAAGCCTTCCCCGAATGGCGCCAGTTGCAGGTGCTGGATGCCGAGGGGCGCAGTGCCTTACATAGCGGTGCCGAGACCCTCGGCATTCATGCCGCCGTGCAAGGGAGTGACTGTGTCGCTGCCGGTAATATGCTGGCCGATAACGCAGTGATTCATGCCATGATCGATGCCTTTGAAGCCCATTCGGGCGAGCTGGCCGAGCGATTGCTGGCGGCGTTGGAGGCGGCCTTGGTCAAGGGCGGCGAGATGGGGTCGGTCCATTCGGCAGGACTCAAGGTGACGGACAAGGTCAGTTGGCCGGTGGTCGATCTGCGAGTCGACTGGCATATTGCTCCCATCCAAGAACTGCGCATGCTGTGGGAAGCCTATCGTCCTCAGCGTGAGGCTTATGTGTGTCGGGCCCTCCAGCCCAACGAGTCGCCCTCCTACGGGGTGCCCGGCGACAGCCGCTGAGCGGCTGGCATCACGGGCGGCCATGGCGAGGTTCTCCATGGCCGCCCGTTCCTTTGACCATCCTGATCGGGGGGAGTATGTGCCAAGCCGCATCTTCGGTGTCCGTCGAGTTGTTGACCCGGCTGGTGGCCTTCGATACCACCAGCCACCGCTCCAACCTGCCGCTGATCCACTTCGTGCGGGACTACCTGGCCGAGTACGGTGTCAGGGCGACCCTGGTTCATGATGTCAGCGGCGAGAAGGCCAACCTCTATGCCACCATCGGCCCGGACGATCGGCCCGGTGTGATGCTTTCCGGCCATACCGACACCGTGCCGGTGACCGGCCAGATGTGGAACAGCGACCCCTATCGCCTGAGGGTCAAGGGAGAGCGCCTGTATGGTCGTGGCGCTGCTGACATGAAGGGATTTCTCGCTGTCGTGCTGGCCGCGGTGCCTTCCATGGTCCAGGCGGAACTTTGCGTGCCCATCCACTTGGCTTTTTCGCACGATGAGGAGGTGGGGTGTCTGGGCGTGCGAAGCCTGATCGAGGCCATGAAGCAGTATCGAGTACGGCCGGCGGTCTGTGTGGTGGGGGAGCCCACCTCGATGCGCTTGGCGACCGCCCACAAAGGCAAGATCGCCGGACGCATCCAGGTGCATGGCAAGGCCTGTCATTCCGGCATGGCCCCAGAAGGGGTCAATGCCATCCAGGCCGCGGCGCCACTTTTGTGCTGGTTCGAGGAGACTGCTGCACAAAAGGCCTCTTGTGGCCCATACGACAAGCGCTTCGCGATCCCCTTCACCACCCTGCAGATCGGCACGATCGAGGGAGGGACGGCGCTCAATATCGTGCCCGATGCGTGCCGATTCGACTTCGAGATACGCAATGTGCCACAGGACGACCCCGAGACACTGCTGGCGATGCTGAGAGTTGAGGTAGATCGTCTCGACCGGTGCTTGAAACAGTATTCTCCCGACGCCGGTGCGACCCTGAAATATCTGGGTGACTATCCCGGGCTATCCATGGCGGAGGAGAGCGAACTGGTGGAATTTATCCTGGCACTATTGGATGACCGGCGCCGCGAACGCATCGGCTTTGGTACCGAAGCGGGTCTCTTCCAGCAGCGGCTTGGCATTCCCACCCTGGTATGCGGACCTGGCAGCATGGCCCAGGGCCACCAGCCCGATGAATATGTGACCCGTGAGCAACTGGTATGCTGCGAGATGTTTCTGCAACGCTTGATCGCAACGCTTGCGAATCCCGAAGCAGCTCGGCGTCTGGAGTGGATCTGACCGCCCTCACGCCGTTAACGGTTTCCCGCCAGCCTTGGTATGCTCGGGCTACCGCGACACTCGAGCCCGGATAGCCTCCGATGCGACACTTTACTCTCAAGCAATTACGCTACTTCGTGGTAGCCGGCGACCTTTCCAGCGTTACTCAGGCCGCCAAGCAGCTGCATGTTTCCCAGCCTTCGATCTCTGCGGCCATTCAGCAGATCGAGGAGACGAGCGGCTTGCAATTGTTCGTGCGCCATCATGCCCAGGGGCTCTCGTTGACCCCTGCCGGTAAACAACTGTTGGTGCGTGCCAAGCAACTGCTGCGCGACGCCGAAGGCCTGGAACGCTTCGCGGTCTCCCTTGGCGAAGAGATCGCAGGAGAACTGCGACTGGTGGCCTTTCCCACCTTCGCCCCGGTATTCCTGCCGCAACTGCTGCGTCGCTACGCCGATCATTACCCGGCGGTGAGCCTGCAGTGCGACGAGATGAACCAGGCGGATATCGTTCAGGGCCTGGGCAAGGGCGACTACGAGCTGGCTTTCACCTATGATCTGCAGATTCCGGAGAGTGTCGATTTCACGCCTCTCTATCGCTTCCCCCCCTATGCGGTGGTCGCAGCGTCTCACCCCTTGGGGCAGCGCGACAGTATCCGCCTTGCGGAACTGGCGGAGTTCCCGATGGTGATGCTCGATTGGCCCCTGAGCCGCGAGTACTTCCTGTCGATCTTTTCCCACCAGGGATTGACTCCCGCCGTGGCTCACCGTGCCAAGTCGATGGACATGATCCGGGGCCTGGTGGCCAATGGCTTCGGCTTTTCGCTGTTCAACACACCACTCCCGGCGCTGGATGCCTCCGATAGCGGTCGGCTCAAGGCGCTGCACTTGGAAGATGAAGCGCCGGCGCTCTCCATGGGTATCGCCTGCTTGCGTGGGCTGCGACTGAGTCCCGCCGCCGAGGCCATGCATCGACTGGCCTGCGACGCCGAAACCCTCGCGCCGACGTTGGCGCAATTGGCCCCCTTTCTGGCCGAGCCACCACGGCGGCTGCTCGACGAATCCTGAGCCCAGCCCTTTCAAAGCAAAAAAATCGACGCGGAAACCTCGCCCTACCAGGCGAGGTTTCGCTGTTTTCGCTTGTCTTCTTGGATAGAAAAAAGTGAGGAAGGAGTTCGCATAATAATATTTTAGCTAAGCAAGCCGCGGGACTATCGTGAATTCACCACACGAGATTCGCGCCTCCAAGGCCCCTGAATAACAACCCATCCCTGACAACCGGAGTGACTCCCGATGGCTGCACATGATCTTTCCGACTGGCGTGATCTGCGTAATCGGCTGGCCTTGCCCGAGGGTGCCTTCATCGATGGCCGCAGCGTCGCCGCTGCCGATGGCGGAACCCTCACCACCTGGAACCCGGCTACCGGCGAGGCCTTGGGCACAGTGGCGGCCTGCACCGCTGCCGATGTGGACAAGGCGGTGGCGGCAGCCCGCGCCAGCTTCGAAGCGGGAGCCTGGTCCCGGGTCGCGCCGGCCGGGCGCAAAGCGATATTGCAGCGCCTGGCAGCGCTGATGATGGAGCATCAGGACGAGCTGGCGCTACTCGAGACCCTGGACACCGGCAAGCCGATCAGCGATGCCCACGGCATTGATATTCCCGGCGCCGCCGGCTGCTTCGCCTGGTACGCCGAAGCCACCGACAAGCTCTATGGCGAGGTGGCCCCCACCGACGGCGACAACCTGGCCACCATTACTCGCGAGCCGGTCGGGGTGGTCGCCGCGGTGATTCCCTGGAACTTCCCGCTGGATATCACTGCCTGGAAACTGGCACCAGCGCTTGCTGCCGGTAACAGCGTGATACTCAAGCCGGCTGAGCAATCGCCGCTGACCGCCCTGCGTCTAGCCGAACTGGCCAAGCAAGCGGGGCTGCCCGATGGCGTTCTCAATGTACTGCCTGGGCATGGTCACATCACTGGCCGGGCGCTGGGGCTGCACGTCGATGTGGATTGCCTCACCTTCACCGGCTCGACTGCTACCGGAAAGCGCTTCCTGGAGTATGCCTCGAGCTCCAACATGAAACAGGTGTGGCTGGAGTGTGGTGGCAAGAGCCCCAACTTGATCTTCGCCGACTGCGATCTGGATGCCGCGGCAGCGGCGGCGGTGCAAGGCATCTACTTCAACCAGGGGGAGGTGTGTTCCGCCAACTCACGGCTTCTGGTGCAGCGTGACATCAAGGAAGCGTTCGTGGCGCGCTTTGTTGAACATGCCTCCCGCCTCAAGGTGGGTGACCCCCTGGCCCCGGAGACCCGCATCGGTGCCCTGATCGATAGCGACCATGCCAAGCGGGTGCGTGGCTTCATCACCCGGGGACTGGAGGAGGGAGCTTCTCTGGCGATGGGCGACGCCCCGGTGGCGGACGCCGATGACGCCTTCGTCGCCCCGGTGCTGTTCGAGGGGGTAACGCCCCACATGACCATTGCCCGGGAAGAAATCTTTGGGCCGGTGGCGGCACTGATCGAGTTCACCGATGAGGAGGAGGCGGTGGCCATCGCCAACGACTCGATCTACGGCCTGGCCGCGTCGGTATGGACTCGCGATCTCTCACGGGCTCACCGGGTCTCGCGATGCCTGCGGGCGGGCACCGTCTCGGTGAACACCGTGGATGCCATCGATTTCACTACTCCCTTTGGTGGCTACAAGCAGTCCGGCTTCGGTCGTGACCTGTCGCTGCATGCCCTGGATAAGTTCACGCAACTTAAAACCACCTGGATCCGCCTTTGAGGAAGCCCGACCAACCACACCACAACAACAACGAGGGTTAAGACAATGCAAGAGACTCAGACGTCGGTCGCCAGTGCTCCCGCCACGGCGACCACTAACGGCAAATCTCAAGGTGTCCTGGGCCTGAAGTCACTGATGGCGGTAGCGGTGGGCCTGGTGGTTTCCCAGGGCGTGATGGTGATCATGCTCCAGGGGGTAGGCATTGCCGGTGCTGCCTTCATCGTGCCGCTGACTATCGCCTGGCTGCTGGCGCTCTGCTATGCGGCTTCCTTCTCTGAGCTGGCACTGATGATTCCCAGAGCGGGCAGCCTCAGTGCCTATACCGAAGTGGCGCTCGGCCACTTCCCGGCCATCCTTGCGGTGTTTTCCGGCTATGTGGTGGTGGCCATGTTCGCGCTCTCCGCTGAGCTGTTGCTGGTCAACTACCTGCTGGGGTTGCTCTATCCGAGCCTGGGCGGTACCCATTACCTGGCCTTCATCATTCTCGGTGTCTTCACCGGTCTCAATCTATTGGGTATCGATGTCTTCGCCAAGCTGCAGAATGTGCTGGCTTTCGTGATGGTGGTGGCCCTGACCTTGCTGGGTGTCAGCGCTATGACTGGCAGCTTCGCTCCCCATGCGGTGGGTGCCGGCCAACTGGTAGCCGACTTCAATCTTGGGGACGGCGCCTTCACCCTGATTGCCCTGGCCATCTGGGGTTATGTGGGAGTGGAATTCGTCTGTCCTCTGGTGACGGAGAGCCGCAACCCCGCACGCAATATTCCCCGCTCCATGTTCATTGGCCTGACGGTGATCTTCGCGGTCTTCCTGCTCTATTGCCTGGGGGCTCTCTTCTATATCCCCCGCGAGACGCTGATGAATGCCGAGCTGCCGCATCTCGAGTATGCCACTGCCGCTTTCGGTGGCGCCGGCACCTTCCTGGTGGCGGTGGCGGCGGTCACCGCCACCTGCAGTACCCTCAACACCTCGCTCGCCTCGGTACCGCGCATGCTGCAGGGCATGGCGGAGCAGGGACAGGTGTTCCCGATTCTCGGCCGCCTGACTCCGAAGAACCGGGTGCCTTGGGTGGCGGTGCTGTTCATTGCCGGTGTCACCGGACTGCCGCTGCTGATCTGGGGCAACGACCCGGGCACCGTCGGTCTGCTGCTGGTGGCCGCCGCAATCGCCTGGCTGCTCGCCTACATCATTGCCCATGTCAATGTGATCGCGTTACGTCGCCGTTATCCCGACGCTTCGCGTCCTTACCGCACTCTCTTCTATCCGCTTCCCCAGATCTTCGGCATCGCCGGCATGGTTTACGCCATCGTCTACGCCTCGCCGGCACCGGAACTCACCGCCTGGATCTTCACCAGCGCCGGGGTGGTGCTGGGCATCGTCAGCCTGATCGCCGTGATATGGATCAAGGCCGTGATGAAGAAACCGTTGTTCCGCCCCGAGCCGCTGGATGAGCTGGTATCCGATGCTCCCAGCAAGACCAACGACTGATCCCGAGATTCGGCGTCGGGTCACTGGCCCGACGCTACGAACAACGGCAAGAGCCCGAACGAACAGGAGTGACTCATGAATAGCCTCAACCCCAATGTGACCGCCGCCGACGCCGCCGAGAAGCAGAAAGTCTGGGAAGCCGATCGCGATCACTTCATGCACCCCTGGACCGACTTCTCCACCTTCAAGGAGACCGGTTCCATGGTCTTTACCGCGGCGGATGGGGTCTCTATCGTGGATGCCGACGGCAAGCGTTACCTGGACGGCATCGGTGGCCTGTGGTGCGTCAATATCGGCTATGGCCGCAAGGAGATTGCCGAGGCGGTGGCCGATCAGATCTGCGCCATTCCCTACTTCTCCACCTTCGGTCACCACACCACGCCGCCTGCGGCCAAGCTCGCCGCCAAGCTAGCGGATTTGGCGCCCGGCGATCTCAACCACGTGTTCTACGGCTGTGGTGGTTCGGTGGCCAACGATACCGCGGTACGCCTGATCCATTTCTACTTCAACCAACTGGGCAAGCCCACCAAGAAACAGATCATCTCGCGTATAGACGGTTACCACGGCAGTACCTATATGGCGATGTCGATAACAGGGGTCAAGTTCGACCATGTCGGTTTCGATATCGACCAGCAGCTGGTGCACCATATCTCCTGCCCCAACCCCTACCGTCGCGATCCGAAGCTCTCCGAGGAGGAATTTTGTCGACAGAAGGTGGACGAGCTGGAGCAGAAGATCCTCGAGATCGGCCCGGACAAGGTGGCCGCCTTCTTCGCCGAGCCGATTCTGGGCGCCGGTGGTGTGATCGTACCGCCCAAGGGCTACCACCAGGCGACCTTGGAGGTGTGTCGCAAATACGATGTGCTCTATGTCTCCGACGAGGTGGTCACGGCCTTCGGTCGCCTCGGCCATATGTTCGCCTCGCAAGACGAGTTCGGCATCGTGCCGGATATCATCACCTGCGCCAAAGGCCTGACTTCCGGCTACCTGCCCTTGGGGGCCACGATCTTCTCCGATCGTATCTATGAGGTGATCAGCAAACCCCAGGCAGACGGCGCCATCTTCACCCACGGCTTCACCTACTCCGGCCACCCGGTGAGCTGTGCCGCCGCTCTCAAGAATATCGAGATCCTGGAGCGCGAAGGGGTTTGCGACCACGTCAAGGACGTCGGTACTTATTTCGAGCAGCGCATCCGCGAGCTCGGCGAGCTGGAACTGGTGGGCGATGTGCGTGGCCGCAAGTTCATGATGTGTCTCGAGAACGTCGCCGACAAGCGGACCAAGGCACTACTGGACCCCAGGGCCAAGGTGGGTAACCGCATCGCCGACGCTTGCCAGAAGCGCGGCCTGATCGTGCGCCCTCTGGCACACATGAACATCCTTTCGCCGACCCTGATCCTGACCCGCGAGCATGTCGACTTCATCGCCGAGACGCTTCGAGAAAGCATTCTCGAAGTCACCGAGACGCTGCGCGAAGAGGGCTTCCTGTCCCACTGAAGTCCGATTCCAGTCCCGGTGGACCAGGTGGCACATCGGGGTTGGGGAAGCAGGCAGCGATGACATTACCGTCATCGCTGCTTTGGTCCACATAATGGAGGCGATCAGCCGTTCAATGGCACCAGTCTGGGGGCGATCATGTTCTCGGGACGCAGGATCTCGGCCAGGGTGTCGTCATCCAGGAGCCCTTAACGGCCTGAGTCGGCAGAAGAGGCTTTTTTAGGCAGGGCTCGATGAGTGGCAAGGCACCAGAGGCCGAACAGCGGCCCCGGCAGTATGACCCAGGCCAGCCACGGACCGAGCCAGTGCCACAACGGGATCAGTGCCAGCAGCGACAGCATCGAGACGGCGAAACCGATGGCGTTCTGCAGCGTCAAGGCGCTGCCGACGATGGTCGCCGGACAAGCGGCGGCGGAGAGCGCCGAGAATTGCGGCGAGTCGACCACGGCGAGGGCGCTCCACAGCGCCAGAAAGGCGATCAGCCACGAGGGGGGGAGCCAGGTCAGCAGTGGATAGAGGGCGCAGCAGGTCGCCGAGCCGGCCAGCCCCAGTTGGGCGACGCGACGGCTACCCAGGCGTTGGCTCAGCCAGCCGCCCAGCCAGCAGGTTGGGCCGCCGATGGCGATCAGGGCGAAGGCGCCCAATGCGAGGGCGAGTGTCGAAAGCCGTGGCATGCTGGCCAGCAACATCAACGGGAGTAGCGCCCACAGCGTGTACAGCTCCCACATATGGCCGAAGTAGGCGCTGGCGGCGCGACGAAAGTCCCTGATGTGGAAGGCCTGGATGCCGATCAGTCGCGAGGTTGCCGACGCTGATGCCTGCGATTTCGCTGTCTGCACGCCCGGGGCTTCGCCCAGCCTCCGCACCAGCAGTCCACCGGCCACGGCGAGCAGGGAGGCTCCCCAGATACCACCCCGCCAGGACACTCCCATGCCTTGCCATTCGCTCAGGGCGCGCAGGCCATGGGGCAGTGCCGTACCCAACACCAGCATCCCCACCAGCCAGGCCAGTCCCAGGCCGGTGCGCCCCGGTGTCCAGCCGACCATCAGCTTCATGCCCACAGGATAGATGCCGGCCAGGCACATACCGGTGATCACGCGCAGGCCTACGGCGCCCCACAGCCCACCGGCCCAGGGGAGCAGGGCGTTGGATAGGGCCCCTACCAGGCAGCAGGCAGCGAACAGGCGACTGGCATCGAGCCGGTCGGCCAGCCCTGCCAGGCCGATTGTCAAGGTCCCGATCAGGAAGCCGCCTTGCACGGCGCCAGTCAGCCAACCCAGGTCGGCGGTCTGCAACGACCATAGCGTCTGCAGGTCGTGAATCACGGCATTGGGCGTGAACCACAGGGCGGTGCCGAACAGTTCAGCGATGGCAATGATCAGGGTCGGCATGGAGGCTCGGTGGTGTCACGGAAAGGCCCGGCAGCGCCGGGCCGAAGAGTGGTAGGGTCAGAGTCCCATGGCGGAGGATGTCGAGCGGCGCGGATCGGCACCGCCATAGTACATGCCGTCGCGGATCATGATCGACTGGGCGGCCCCCATGGCTTCCTGCTGGCTGACCGTATGCCCCATGGCTTCGAGCAGGGTGATGGTATCGGGGCTGATGCCCTCCTCGATACGCAGTTCCTCGGGCAGCCACTGATGGTGGACTCGCGGTACGCTGACCGCCGACTGGATATTCATGCTGTGATCGATGACGTTCATCAGCACCTGCAGGGTGGTGGTGATGATCCGCGAGCCGCCGGGACTGCCGGTGATCAGGAAGTTCTTGCCGTCGCGCTTGACGATGGTCGGGGTCATCGACGATAGCATGCGCTTGCCGGGCTCGATCTTGTTGGCCTCACCCCCGATCAGGCCGTAGGCGTTGGGCACGCCGGGCTTGGCGGAGAAGTCATCCATTTCGTTGTTGAGCAGGAAACCGGCCCCATCGACGACGATACCCGAGCCGTAGCTGAAGTTGATGGTGTAGGTATTGGAGACTGCCAGGCCGTTACCATCGGCGATCGAGAAGTGGGTCGTCTCGTTGGACTCGTACGGCAGCGGGTTGCCCGGAGCGATGTCCTCGCTGGGCGTGGCTGCTTGCGGGTCGATGCCGGCGCGCAGTTCGTCGGCGTACTCCTTGGAGGTGATACCGGACAGCGGTACGTCGACGAAGTCGGTGTCGCCGAGATACTGGGAGCGGTCGGCATAGGCGCGCTTCATGGCCTCGGCCATGAGGTGCAGGGTCTGGGCCGAGTTGAAACCCATGGCACCGATGTCGTACTCCTCGAGGATATTGAGCATCTGCACGATATGCGCGCCACCCGAGGAGGGCGGACTCATGGCATAGACGTCGTAGCCGCGGTAGGTGCCGTGGCTGGGTTCGCGGATCACCGGCTCGTAGTCGGCAAGGTCCTCGAGGGTCATCAGACCGTCGTGGCGCTCCATCTCGGCGGCGATCAGCTCGGCGGTCTCGCCCTCGTAGAATTCCCGGGCGCCGTGTTCGGCGATGCGTCTGAGCGTGGCGGCCAGGTCGGGCTGCCGGAAGATCTCGCCCACCTCATAGAGACTGCCGTCTTCCTTGAAGAACACCTTGCGGGTCGACTCCCACTGTTCCAGGCGCTCGCGTGTGTCGCGAATGCCTTGGACGAAGCGTGGCGGCACCGTGAAGCCATCCTCCGCCAGGCGAATGGCGGGCTCCAGGGCTTCGGCCAGGCTCAGGGTGCCGTACTCTTCCAGCGCCAAGGCCAGGCCGGCCACGGTGCCGGGGACGCCGGAGGCGTTGTGGGTATAGCGCGAGAGTTCGGCGACGGCCTCGCCCTCCTCGTTCTGGAACATGGTCTCGTAGGCGCGGGAAGGGGCGGTCTCGCGATAGTCGATGGCGACGACCTCGCCGCTGCTTTCGTCGGAGATCAGCATGAAGCCACCGCCGCCGATATTGCCGGAGCGTGGCTGGGTCACCGCCAGCGCGAAGCCGGCGGTCACGGCGGCGTCCACCGCATTGCCACCGGCGGCCAGCACATCATGAGCGACCTGGGAGGCCAGGAAATGGCTGGTGGCGACCATGCCGCGGGCACCTTCCTGGGGGTGGAAGCGCTCGCCTTCGAGAATCGCCGGTTGGGCGAAGGCGCTGCCCGTCATGGTGGCGAACAGCAGGGTCGAGGCGATGAGAAGGGGTTTGATGCGTCTCGGTGAGGAAATTGTCATGAACCGTATCCTTGGCTGTGGGACGAGGCTCGCGACCGTGCTTGCCAATCATGGAGCGGGCGTTCTGCAAGCACGAGCCGGCGGCCGGTTCCTGATAGAATAGCCTCCATTCTCTCATTAACCACCCGACGATAGACTCGCTCATGTCCGATAACACTCCCGACTTCAAGCTCGCGCCTTCGATTCTGTCCGCTGACTTCGCCCGCCTGGGTGAGGAAGTCGATGACGTGCTCGCCGCCGGTGCCGATATTGTCCATTTCGACGTCATGGACAATCATTACGTGCCCAACCTGACCATCGGCCCCATGGTCTGCGAGGCGCTGCGCAAACATGGCGTCACCGCTCCCATCGATGCGCATCTGATGGTCAAGCCGGTGGACCGACTCATCGGCGATTTCATCGATGCGGGGGCCAGCTATATCACCTTCCACCCCGAGGCCTCCGAGCATATCGATCGCTCTCTGCAGCTCATCCGCGACGGCGGTTGCAAATCGGGGCTGGTGTTCAACCCGGCCACGCCCTTGTTTTTCCTCGATCATGTGATGGACAAGGTCGACATGATCCTGCTGATGAGCGTCAACCCTGGCTTTGGTGGCCAGTCCTTCCTGCCCGGCACCCTCGACAAGCTGCGAGAGGCGCGGCGGCGTATCGACGCCTCGGGGCTGGATATCCGGCTGGAGGTCGATGGTGGTGTGAAGGTCGATAATATTCTGGAAATCGCCCGTGCCGGGGCCGATACCTTCGTTGCCGGGTCGGCGATATTCAAGGCGCGCAACGACACCGACTCGCATCGCTATGACAGTGTGATCCAGGCCTTCCGCGACGAACTGGCCAAAGTCTGAGGCAGTGGCGAATCATGGCCGCGGGGATCACACCGAAGCGCGCGACGGCAGTGATCCGGTGTGGCACCTCTACGTGATCGAGACCGCTGCCGGTGCACTGTATACCGGCATCACCACCGACGTGGATCGGCGCTTCAGCGAACACTGTGGGGGCCGGCGAGGCGCGCGAGCCTTGCGCGGCAAGGGGCCTCTGACACTGGTATATCGGCAGGCGGTGGGGTCGCGAGGCGAGGCATTGCGGCTCGAGGCCCAGCTCAAGAAGCTCACGGCAGCACGAAAACGCGAATGGCTCGCCAGTCGTTAGAATCAAGCACGGGACAATTGCCGTTTCCCGCTGCGTGGACTTGTGACTAAGCTATGGCGTGACGCGCCGGGCGTTGCAAGGGAACGGAAGCTTAATAATCGAGGGATCATTATGGACAGTGACGCGTTGTTGGCATCCATTCAGGCCACCGGAGCGGCCTTCGCCATGAACCTGATCGCCGCCGTTGCGATCTTCGTGATCGGTCGCTGGGTGGCGAAATTCCTTCATGGCCTGGTGATCAAGGGAATGGAACGCGCCGAGTTGGAACCTCTGCTGATCAAGTTTCTGGGCAATATCCTTTATGCCCTGTTACTGACCTTCGTGGTGTTGGCGGCAATCAGTCGCATCGGTATCCAGACCGCTTCGTTGATTGCGGTGATCGCTGCCGCCGGCCTCGCGGTGGGGCTGGCATTGCAGGGCTCGCTGGCCAACTTCGCCGCTGGTGTGATGGTGATCATCTTTCGTCCCTACAAGATCGGCGACTTCGTCGAAGGCGGTGGCGTGGCCGGGGTCGTCGACGATGTGCAGATCTTCACCACGGTGCTGAAGACCGCCGACAACCGCAAGATCATCGTGCCCAACGGCCAGATAATGAACGGCACCATTACCAACTATTCCGCCCATGATACCCGCCGGGTCGATCTGGTGGTCGGTGTCGGCTATGACGACGATATCGATACCGTGCGCCGGGTGTTGACCGATGTGGTCAAGGCGGATGCGCGAGTGCTCGAGGAGCCGGCGCTCAATATCCGCATGAATGCCCATGGCGATTCCAGCGTCGACTGGATCGTACGGCCCTGGGTCAAGGCGGCCGACTATTGGGACGTGTACTGGGACATGACCGAGGAGATCAAGCGTCGCTTCGACCGGGAAGGCATCAGCATTCCCTATCCCCAGCGCGATGTGCATGTCTATCATCACGGCGAGGGCGGTCAGCCGGAGCAGCCCAGCGACCTCGAGACAACAGCCAGGCGCTGATCGAGCGCTGCAGCGACAAAGGCCGCCGAGAAGACTCGGCGGCCTTTGTCGTCATGGATGGGCCAGCCTATCTTTATCCTGTAGCTGCCGGTTGGATGAAACACTGGCGCAATAGGAGACAACAATGAAAAACAAACTGTTCGCTGTAGGGCTCGCTGCCGGCTCGGTGATCTGCACGTCCGCATATTCACAGACCGAGGATACCCTGGAGAAGCTGGGCAACTTCCAGGTAACGGGGGAAGTCGAGTTCACCGTCATCGATCAGGACAGTGACAGCGCGGATGCCATCCGCAAGACGCTGGGGAGGATCAGGCTCCCCGATGGCTTCAAGATCGACCTTTATGCACTGGTGCCGGACGCACGACACATGGCGGTGGGTCCCCAAGGCGTCGTTACCTTCGTCGGTACCCGCAAGAAAGAGGTGTGGGCCGTCACCGACCGCGACAAGGATCGGGTGGCTGATGAAGTCAAGAACTTCGCTCCGTCGCTTGCCAAGTCGATTCCCAATGGGCCTTGCTTCTCGCCTGAAGGGGTTCTCTATATCGCCGAACAGAATCGCGTTCTCGCATACCCGGCCGCGGAGTTCTTCTATGAAAGCCCGGACGTGGTTGCCGTACCCGTCATTGCCGGTGGCGAGCTCATTCCCGAGGAGTTCGTCAGTTACAACCACACAGCGCGCGTCTGCGATGTCGGGCCCGACGGCAAGCTCTACATCTCGCTGGGGCAGCCGTATAACGTGCCGCCCAAAGAGCACCTCGACACCTTCGCCGAGTACGGCATCGGGGGCATCATCCGGGTCAATCAGGATGGCAGCAACAGGGAAGTCTACACCTATGGCGTTCGCAACTCGGTGGGCCACGACTTCCATCCGCCCACGGGAGACTTGTGGTTCACCGACAATCAGGTCGATGGCATGGGAGACGACATTCCTCCCGGAGAAATCAACCGCCAGACCGAGGCAGGGCAGAATTTCGGCTTTCCGTGGTATGGGGGCGGCGATGTCCGCACCAACGAATACAAGGATGAAGAAGTGCCCGATGACGTCGTCTTTCCTGTGGTCGAAACCGTCGCGCATGCCGCCGACCTCGGCATGGTCTTCTATACGGGGCGGATGTTTCCACAACAGTATCGCGGAGGGATCTTTTCCGCTCAGCATGGTTCCTGGAACCGTACCGAGCCCATCGGTGCGCGGGTGATGTTCACGCCCGTCGACGAGGAGGGCAACGTCACCGGACCCACCGTGCCGTTCGCCGAAGGCTGGCTCGATGAGAATGGCGAGTATCTCGGCCGCCCGGTCGATGTGGCGCAGCTACGCGACGGATCGATTCTGGTTTCCGATGACCTCACCGGGGCCATCTATCGCATTTCCTATTCCGAACCCGTCGCTGATGAATGAGAGCCGCCAGGGAGATGCGCCTGGCCGGTCGGCCAGGCGCGCGGTTTGGTCAGTGCAGCTTCATCTTCGGCCGCAGGTAGCGGTTGATGCCATCGACGACCACCGTCATGCCGGTTTTCACGGCGCCATGAATAGCGTACTGATGCATGCGATACAGTGAGGCGTAGAACACCTTGGCGATGCGGCCTTCGATGAACAGGCTGCGCGCCGAGGCGCCGCGCATCAGGCTGCCGACGGCTTCGAAATGTGCCAGTGAGATCAATGAGCCGCGATCACGGAAGGCGAAATCCTTGAGCGGCTTGCTTTCGAGGGTCGCGCAGAGGTTGCGGTACAGGCGTGATGCCTGCTGATGCGCCGCCTGCGCGCGCGGCGGTACCAGCTTGCCGTCGGACTGCGGACAGGCCGCGCAGTCACCGAAAGCGAAGATGCGTTCGTCGTCGATGCTCTGCAGTGTGCGCTTGACCTTGATTTGATGATTGCGCTCGGTGGACAGGCCCAGGTCGGAGAGAAAGGCCGGCGCACGAATGCCCGCGGCCCAGACATTGAGGTCGGTCTCGATGCGGGTGCCGTCGGCGGTGAGGAAACCGTGCTCGTCGGCCCGGGTGACCCGGGTATCGACGTGGATATGGACGCCGAGTTTTTCGAGTTCACGATGTACGGCCTTGCTGATGCGTTTCGGCAAGGCAGGCAGGATCTGTGGTGCTGCTTCGATCAGATGCACATCGAGCTGGCCGCTGTTGAGTGAGGTGAAGCCGTAGCTGTGCAACATATTGGAGGCATCGTAGAGCTCGGCGGCCAGTTCCACGCCGGTGGCGCCGGCCCCCACGATGCCGACCACCAGGTTGGGATGCAGCCGCCGCTCCGGATCGCTGTAGCGCAGGAAGGTGTTGAGCATGGCATGGCGGAAGGCTTCGGCCTGCTGTGGGCTATCCAGGAAATGGCAGTGGCTGGCGACGCCGGGTGTGCCGAAATCATTGGACACGCTGCCCAGCGACAGCACCAGATAGTCGTATTCCAGGGTCCGCGAGGGCAATATCAGCGTCTCGTCGCTGTCGATGATCGGCGCGAGCGTCAGGCGACGCGCTTCGCGATCCAGGTCGCTCAGGGTACCGCGTCGAAAGTGATAGCCATGCGTCTTGGAGTGGCCTTGATAGGAGACTTCGTCGAGCCCCGAATCGAGGACACCGGTGGCGACCTCGTGGAGCAGCGGTTTCCAGATGTGGGTGGGGTTGCGATCGACGAGCACGATCTCGGCACGCTTGCGCTTGCCGAGTTTGCGTCCGAGCTGGGTGACCAGCTCTAGTCCGCCCGCGCCTCCGCCGACCACCACAATGCGTGGTAGGGTCATGCGAGACTCCTGACTGAAAGTGTGAAAGGAAAAGTACGTAAAGTAAGTCGCCTGGGTCAGGAAGGGCGTCTCGGTGCTCGTCGCGGGCCAACATGAAGCGAGAGAGAGATGCTCGCGTGTGACCTGCGTCGTCATGAGGGCTCACGACCTGGTAGCGGCGACGTCTGTCACTAGCATACTGCCTCTTGTGCGCCGCTGCCTATGCCCTGATCCGGTTTTATGGCATGTTTTTTCGTAATATTACATGCATAAAATGCAATCATAATGACTGCACTCATTCAATTTTTTGATTATAGGGGGTTTTCATGCATTCCGTGCTGTCCGGCATTCACTTGGTGACCTTCGATCTGGATGGTACCTTGATCGACTCGGTCCCTGACCTGGCTGTCGCCGTCGACCGTGCACTCGACGACCAGGGACTCTCGCCCCGCGGTGAGAGTCGAGTACATGACTGGGTGGGCAATGGCTCCCGCAAGCTCCTGGAACGGGCGCTACGGGACGCATTGGGAGAGGCGCCCTCGGTCGCTCTGCATGACGCCGCGCATGAGGCGTTCCTGCATTACTATGCCCAGGCGCCCAACGTACGGACACGACTGCATCCCGGGGTACGTGAGGCATTGGACGCTTTGCGTGAACGGGGAATGGCGCTGGCGCTGGTGACCAATAAACCTCACGCCTTTATCGCGCCGATTCTCGACGGTTTCGGCCTCTTCGATCATTTCGGCCTGTGTCTGGGAGGCGACTCGCTACCGCAGGGAAAGCCGGATCCGGCGCCATTGCTGTATGCGGCCGCGCATTTTGGGGTCGCGCCACGAGAGTCCCTCATGGTTGGTGATTCGCGCCACGATATCGAGGCGGGACGTCGAGCGGGCTTCCGGACGTTGGCGGTGCCGTACGGCTACAATCATGGTGAGCCGGTGGCGTCGAGTTGTCCCGATGCGATGGTTGAATCGCTGGCGGAACTCGTTTAGGGTTGTTCGAATTGCCGCTATGAGAAGCGTTGAATCGATAAGATTCCGCTATAACTTAAGTTTTACGGACCGTTCCATGACGCTGGAATCCCGCCTTTCCTTGCAACAGCCCTTGGTCGCATACGGTGCCGGCGCGCTAATGCGTGACGTCAAACGCTGGCGATGGTGACAGCTGCTCGCTGTTGTCGTTGACGCGCTGCGCTCTTCACGAGCCTGTCGCGCCCCCTGTTACGTCTTGTGAGGAATTGCCGGGCCCATGATGACTCCCGAACGCTTCGCCGAGCTGGCGCAGGCCGGTTACAACCGTATTCCGGTCACCCGAGAAGTACTTGCCGACCTCGACACGCCATTGTCGACTTACCTCAAGCTGGCCAATGCGCCCTGGACCTTTCTGCTCGAGTCCGTGCAGGGAGGTGAGAAATGGGGGCGCTATTCGATCATTGGCCTGCCATGCCAAGAGCGTATCGAGGTGCGCGGCTTCGAGGTTCGCCATCTCGCCGATGATCGGCAGCAGGAAGCGATCGTCGTCGATGATCCGCTGGCCTGGATCGAAGCGTTCCAGCAGCGCTTCAAGGTCCCGCGTCTCGATGAGCAGCCGCGTTTCGACGGTGGACTGGTCGGCTATTTCGGCTATGACACCATTCGTTATGTCGAGCCGCGTCTGCGTGGAGTGGACAAGCCCGATCCGCTTGGCGTGCCGGACATCCTGCTGATGGTCTGCAACGAATTGGTGGTGTTCGACAATCTCTCCGGCCGCCTGACCCTCTGGACTCACGCCGACCCGATGGAGACCGAAGCCTACGAACGGGCTCGGGCACGCCTCGAACGCCTGGAGATTCAACTGCGCAGTGCCACCGTCAATACCGTCAGCCCGGGGACCGGGCGCAGCGCCGTGGAGGAGGGGCACTTCACTTCGGGTTTTACCGAGGAAGGCTTCAAGGCGGCAGTGGAGACCATCAAGGAGTATGTGTTGGCCGGTGACGTCATGCAATGCGTGCCCTCGCAGCGCATGTCGATTCCCTATCAGGCACCGCCGCTGGATCTTTACCGGGCCTTGCGCAGCCTCAACCCCTCGCCCTACATGTTCTTCCTCAATCTTGGCGACCATCATGTGGTGGGCTCGTCGCCGGAGATTCTTACCCGCCTGGAAGATGGCGAGGTCACGGTACGCCCGATCGCCGGCACCCGTGTGCGGGGTCGCAACGAGGATGAGGATCGTGCCCTGGAGGTCGACCTGCTCAGCGATCCCAAGGAGCTTGCCGAACACCTGATGCTGATCGACCTGGGGCGCAATGACGTCGGTCGAATCAGCGAGACCGGCTCGGTCAAGGTCACCGACCAGATGGTGGTGGAGCGCTATTCGCATGTCATGCACATCGTCTCCAATGTCACCGGTCGCCTCAAGCCGGGACTATCGGCCATGGACGTACTGCGGGCGACCTTCCCGGCGGGCACCCTGTCCGGAGCGCCGAAGATCCGGGCCATGGAGATCATCGACGAGCTGGAGCCGGTCAAGCGGGGTGTCTATTCCGGCGCCGTGGGGTATCTGTCCTGGCATGGCAACATGGACACGGCGATCGCCATCCGTACCGCGGTGATCAAGGATGGTGAGCTGCACGTGCAGGCCGGGGCCGGCATCGTCGCCGACTCGGTCCCCGAGATGGAATGGCAGGAAACGCTCAACAAGGGGCGTGCCCTGTTCCGCGCCGTGGCCATGGCCGAGCATGGTCTCGACAATCTCGAGTAGGCGTCATTGACGCTCGACTGGAGGTAGAAGATCCGTTTACGGCTCAGTTTCGTCGCCACGGTCGATAAGGAGGTTGTAGTCTGTAAGCGATTTCCTACAGCGGGATGGCAAATCTCTTATAGAGACATTGATGTGATATTGCTAATATAATTTTTCGCGCAGGACGCGCGTGCAGGAAGTCAGTATCGCCAGGGATGGCCGGGCGGCACTGCCAGGGAGGGTGGGCCGGCCATTTTCCCGGGGCTCGAGGGTGATGTTCGAGTGGGCGTGGCGATGTTGGTCATAGGTCGTGAAGGCGGTCGCGGTCGCGGTCGCGGATCAGCCATCCGATCGTCTCTCGCACCACTGGGCATAGGTCCCTTTGGTATCGGGAGTGCCCCAGCGCCACTTTGGCTTGACGTCCAGCATTTCTTCCCTGTTCCACTGGTCTACCCTGTCACAGTACTCTTCCTGCTCCGGGGTCAGGTTCTTGGGGTCGACCACTTCGGTCTCTTGTTCCGGGTTATACACGACCAGTGCGACGATGCCTGCAGCAACCATGCATAGCATTACCAGGACGATTTTTTTCATTATCCCATCCTATTGTTGCTGCACCTTATCACTAGCATAGCCTTGTGTAACCCAATGTTACAAAAAGGGACGATGTGGTGTTAATCGATAGTGGCCCAGGAGGGAGGGTGGGCCTGATGAGGATTGCCGGTATCGAGGCCTGTGATAGTGATAAGTCCCTAGCGGTAAGGTGTTCCTAACCTGCTTGACAGGATCGCAGCCCGGCAGCACCATATCGAGTATGACTACACCAGATCACACGTATCCGAACCAGCAATGGTGGCGCTCCTAAGGTGGGGCGGCACGCGCATGTCTTGGATGACACAATGCCGCCGTCGGGGCGGCATTTTTGTGTCTATGGTTCCCTGCACGGCTGGCGAAACGTACCCGGGGCGATCTGGGTAACATTCCAAGACCAACTAGATACATGCAGTAGAAACAGGATCTTAATGCCATGTCCGTGCTGATGATCGACAATTACGACAGTTTTACCTACAACCTGGTGCAGTACCTCGCCGAATTGGGGGCCGAGGTCGAGACCTACCGCAACGATGCCATTTCCATTGCCGAGATCGAGGCTATGGATCCCAGCCACATCGTCATCTCACCGGGCCCTTGTACGCCCAACGAGGCGGGGATCTCCCTCCAGGTGATCCGTCACTTTGCGGGCCAGCTGCCGATTCTGGGGGTCTGTCTGGGACATCAAGCCATCGGTCAGGTCTACGGCGGCGAGGTGGTTCGCGCACCACAGGTCATGCATGGCAAGACATCCCGGATACGCCATCGTGGGGAGGGCGTGTTCGCTGGGCTTGACGAGCCGCTGGAGGTGACACGCTATCATTCCCTGGTGGTGGCGGCCGAGAGCGTGCCGGATTGCCTGGCAGTCACCGCCTGGGTGGACGATGATGACGTCACTCCAGGGCTGATCATGGGGCTTCGTCACAAGGAACTGGATATCGAGGGGGTACAGTTCCACCCCGAGTCGATTCTTACCTGCCAGGGCCATGAGCTGCTGGCCAACTTCCTGCAACGCCGCGCCAGCCGCTAGAGGAGATTCGAAATGCAGATGCGCGAGGCCATCGACGCCGTGATGCGCGGCCGCAGCCTGACTTATGAGCAGACCCATGCCGTCATGCGTACCATCATGACCGGTGAAGCTACCGATGCACAGATCGGTGGATTTCTGATCGGGTTGTCGATGAAAGGCGAGAGTGCCGAGGAAATCAGCGCTGCCGCTCAGGTAATGCGTGAACTGATGATCCCGGTGGTCGTGCATGGTGACAATGTCGTCGACATCGTCGGAACAGGAGGGGACGGCGCCAACCTGTTCAATGTCTCCACGGCATCGAGTTTCGTCGCTGCCGCCGGTGGGGCACATGTCGCCAAGCATGGCAACCGCAGCGTGTCGTCATCGTCGGGCAGCGCCGACCTATTCGCCGTGGCAGGCATCAAGATCGACCTCGATGCCGACCAAGTGGCTCGCTGTATCGACCAGGTGGGAGTGGGCTTCATGTTCGCTCCCATGCACCATAAGGCGATGCGTCATGCCATCGGGCCGCGCCGCGAGATGGGCGTGCGCACCCTGTTCAATATCCTGGGCCCGTTGACCAACCCCGCGGGTGTCCCAAATCAGGTGCTAGGTGTCTATGATGCGGCGCTGGTGCCGTTGATGGCCGAGGTACTCAAGCGCCTGGGCAGTCGTCATGTTTTAGTGGTGCACGCCGACGATGGCCTCGACGAGATCTCGCTGGCGGCACCGACGCGGATCGCCGAACTCAAGGATGGTGAGATCCGCGAATACACTATCGCTCCCGAAGACTTCGATCTCGAGCGTCAGGTGCTGGATCCACTCAAGGTGGTGACGGCCGAGGACAGCCTGCGTCTGGTCAAGGAAGCCCTGGTCGGGGAGGGGGCGGCAGCCGATATCGTGGCGCTGAACGCCGGTGCGGCACTGTATGTCTCCGGCGTGGCCGACAACCTTGCCGAGGGTGTGGTCATGGCCCAGGATGCCCAGGCTTCGCGGTTGCCGCTGGAAAAGATGAAGGAGCTGGCGGACTTTACCCGTGTGTTCGCGGAATAGGGGTTCCCCTAGGCTGAATCAGGAAACATGAATATGAGTACCACACAAGCCGCATTGCCGACCATCCTGGCCAGGATCCTGGCCCGCAAGGACGAAGAAGTGCGCGAGCGCCGCCACGCGGTTACGGAAGCCGAGTTGCTCGAGCTGGCTGGGCAACAGGGTGTACCACGCGGCTTCGTCGCCGCACTCGAGACGCGCATCCATGCCGGTGATCCGGCGGTGATTGCCGAGGTCAAGAAGGCCTCGCCATCGAAAGGGGTGATGCGTGAGGATTTCCGTCCCGCCGAGATCGCGGCTGCCTACCAGGACGGCGGGGCAGCCTGCCTGTCGGTGCTCACCGATGCTGACTTCTTTCAGGGGCATGAGGACGACCTGATCGCCGCTCGCGAGGCCTGCACATTGCCGGTGATTCGCAAGGACTTCATCACGCATGGCTATCAGGTCAGCGAGGCACGTGCCATCGGTGCCGACTGTATCCTGCTGATTGTCGCTGCCCTCGACGATGTTCGGATGCATGATCTCCATCAGCAAGCCGGGGCGCTGGGCATGGATGTGCTGGTGGAAGTGCACGATGCCAAGGAACTGGAGCGGGCGCTCGAGCTCGATCTATCGCTGGTGGGCATCAACAATCGTGACCTGCATACCTTCGATACCCGTCTGGAAACCACCTTCGAACTGCTCGAACGGACTCCCGCGGAAGTGACGGTGATCACCGAGTCGGGCATCCACACCCGCGACGATGTGGCGCGCATGCGCGAGCGAAACGTCAATGGCTTTCTGGTCGGAGAGGCCTTCATGCGCGAAAGCGACCCCGGCGAGGCGCTCAGACGGTTGTTCTTCTAACCAAAGGCTTCGATGGCATCCTCATCCAGAATGGGCGGCCACTCGGTCGCCCATTCTGTTAGCGGTTGAACAGCCAAAGTACGGCCGAAATCACCACGCTGATCAGGATCATGGTGGTGATCGGGAAGTAGAAGGAAAAATTCTCGCGGCGAATGATGATGTCGCCAGGCAAGTGCCCGAAAGGCAGCTTACTCAGCCAAGGCCAGAGAATGCCGATGGCGACGACCGTCAGGCCGATCAGGATCAGGATGCGTGACATTTCACCTCCCAGGGCTATGGCTCAAGGGGGCGGTCGGAGGCCGGTTCTCCGGACGATATCTCGCGGAACCGGCCTTCCTGTAGTGTGGTTCTTTTCCTTGTCTGGGCAAGAGAAAGAGAGACGTCGAGCGTTGCGTCAATTCGCGCGTCTGACGACCTCCAGAAGCCCTTGTAGCGGATGTGCCAGGCGTTGGTCGGAGAAGCGTTTGGCCTGGCTGCGGCACGAATAGCCGGTGGCCAGCAGCCGCCCGGCATTGGCCGGGTCCTCGACCTGCGTCTGCCACGACTGGCCGTAGATGGTCTTGGAGGTTTCCCGGTTGCGTGCCTCGTGGCCATAGGTGCCGGACATCCCGCAGCAGCCGCTGTCGAGCAGCTCGAGCTCCAGCCCGAAGGCGGCGAACACCTGCTGCCAGGTCTTGGGGCTGCCCGGGGCGGTGGTCTTCTCGGTACAGTGCGACAGCAGCCGGAAGCCGGGATCGTCGAGCTCGAGCTCACCGGGAAGGATGCGCTGGCCAAGCGACACCAGCCACTCTTGCAGCATCAGTACCTCGGGCACCATGTCCGCGCCCAGCGCCGCCACGTACTCCTGGCGGTAGGTCAGGGTCATGGCCGGGTCGATGCCCACCAGCGGCACGCCGAACTCGGCCAGCGCCTTGAGGCGTTTGGCCTGCTTGGCGGCGGTACGCTCGAAGGCGCCGAGGAAGCCCTGCACGTTGAGGGGCTTGCCGTTGGCCGCGAAGGGCGCCACGAACACGCGGATGTCGAGCCGCGAGAGCAGGTCGACGATATCCATCACCACCTTGGCTTCGAAGTGGCTGGTGAAGGCGTCCTGGACCAACACTACGCTGCGCGCCTTCTGGCGCTCGGTTAACCGGCCGAGCGATGTCGGGGTGGCCTCGGCGACGCCCCAGGCGCGCAGTTGTTTCTTGAGGCTGGCGCGCGACAGCCGCGGGCTGTCGACCATGCCGATGGGCCTGGCGAGCAGGCGCGCCACGAGTCGGTTGTCGAGTGCGGCGTTGTAGAGCGGTGCCACCAGGGCCAAATAGGAAACGAAGAATTCCAGCCCCCCGATCAGGTAGTCGCGCGGCGGGCGCTGGTAGCGACCGTGGTAGACCTCGAGGAACTGTGAACGGAATTCCGGTACGTTGACCTTGATTGGGCACTGTCCGGCGCAGGACTTGCAGGCCAGGCACCCAGCCATGGCGTTGTAGACCTCATGCGAGAAGTCATCCTGACCACGGCGCTGTTGGAACGAGTGCCACAACCGCAGCGGCAGATCCCTGACAAAGCCCCAGCTGCCCTCGGCCTTCTTCTTGCGCGACTCCTCGACCACGTCGATGCCGGTCTGGCCCTGCAGGCGTAGCCATTCGCGCATCAGGCTGGCGCGCCCCTTGGGGGAGTGGATGCGCTCACGGGTAGCCTTCCACGACGGGCACATGGCGTCATCGGGGTCGTAGTTGTAGCAGGCGCCGTTGCCGTTGCAGTACACCGCGCTGGCATGGGCCTGCCAGACGCGCTCGTCGATCTGGCGGTCGGCCTGGCCGCGGGTCGGCACGCCATCGATGGTCAACAGCCCTGGGTCGACCCACTTGACCGCCTGCTCCTCGGCGGGTTCGGGCGGAGTATCAGACGCTTTTCCCGCAGCTTCGGGCGGGATAGAAAGCGGGGTGGCGATCTTGCCCGGGTTCAACTGGTTGTGCGGGTCGAAGGCGGCCTTCACGCGCTGCAGGCTGGAGTAGAGTTCGCCGAAGAACTGGGGGGCGTATTCCGAGCGCACCCCCTTGCCGTGCTCGCCCCACAGCAGGCCGTGGTACTTGCGGGTCAGGGCGGCGACCTCGTCGGAGATCTCGCGGATCAGTGCTTCCTGGGCCGGGTCCTTCATGTCGATCGCCGGGCGCACGTGCAGCACCCCGGCATCGACGTGACCGAACATGCCGTAGGCGAGGCCGCGCGCGTCGAGCGCGGCACGGAACTCGGCGATATAGTCGGCGAGGTGCTCGGGCGGCACCGCGGTGTCCTCGACGAACGGGATCGGCCGTTTCTCGCCCTTGGCATTGCCGAGCAGGCCGACGGCGCGCTTGCGCATGGCGTAGACGCGGCCAATCTGTTCGCGGCCCTCGGCCAGGGTATAGCCCAGGCGCTTGACGCTGGTATCGGCTTCCAGGTGGCGGGTGAAGGCGGTGATCCGGGCCTCGAGCTCGGTGGGATCGTCGGCGTTGAATTCGACCAGGTTGATGCCGCGGATCTTGAGGGCAGCCCGTGTCGCGGTGGCGGTTTCTCCGCTCTCTGCTGGCGCAGCGCCGGTTTCGGCGGGGAAGAACTCGGCGACGCTGTCCCACACGAAATCTTCCATCGCCAGGGTCAGCACCTTGTCGTCCACCGTCTCGATTGAGGTGGGGTGTGAGTCGCTCGCCATCAACGCCTTGGCGTCGCGCAGGGCCTCCATGAAGCTTGCGTAGCGCACGTTGACCAGCGTCGAGTGCCTGGGAATCGGCAGCACGTTGAGCACCGCCTCGTTGAGAAAGCCCAATGAGCCCTCTGCGCCACACAACAAGCTGTTGATATCCAGCCGGCCGTCCTCGGCACGCAGGTGCGCCAGGTCGTAACCGGTCAGGCAGCGGTTGAGCTTGGGAAATGTAGCTTCGATCTGCTCGCGCTGGGTATCGATCACCTCCCGGGCGGTGCGATGTATCTCGCCGACGATGCCCTCGCGAGCGCACAAGGAGTCCAGCTCGTCGTCGCTGACGGGGCGGCTTTCCAGTCGCTGGCCACCGAGCAGCACCGTGTCGAGCTCGAGCACATGATCGCGGGTCTTGCCGTACTCGCAACTGCCCTGGCCGCTGGCATCGGTGGCGATCATGCCGCCGATGGTGGCGCGATTGGAGGTCGACAGCTCCGGCGCGAAGAACAGGCCGTGGGGCTTGAGCGCCGCGTTCAACTGGTCCTTGACCACCCCGGCCTGGGCGCGTACCCGGCGGTTCTCGACATCGATGTCGAGAATGCGATTCATGTGCTTGGAGACGTCCACCACCAGACCATCGGTCAACGACTGGCCGTTGGTGCCGGTGCCACCGCCGCGCGGGGCGAGTATCACTTGACAAAACGCTTCCTGCGCTGCCAGCCGGGCGATGCGCTGGAGATCCTCGGCGTTGCGCGGATAGAGCACCGCCTGGGGCAGGCGCTGGTAGATGGAATTATCGGTGGCCTGCACCGTGCGATTGGCATAGTCCGGCGCGATGTCGCCGGTGAAGCCGGCCTGCTGCAAGGCGTCGAGGAAACGCAGGTAATGAGCGTCGAGACGCTCGAAGGTATCCAGTCGTGCGATCATGGAGTCGATATCAAGCCGTTGGTCGCCGCCGTCGGCCGGAACGTTCGGGCCTGGGGGCGGGAGAAGGTTATGGTCACTACTGTACCCGAGCCGGGCAGGTCGCGCATCCCAAGGCGCTTCGTCGGCCGCGGCGTGGTGAAAGGGGCGGCTTTTCCCTACAATAAGCGCCTGCTGACTCGAATCCCTATTTTTTGACTGCGACGGACAGGATTCCATGCTCGATCCGAAACTGCTGCGTAGCGACCTCGATCAGGTCGCCCAACGACTGGCCAAGCGAGGCTTCACGCTCGACACCGCGCAACTCGAGGCGCTGGAATCCCGGCGTCGTGAGCTGCAGACCGAAACCGAACGGCTGCAGAACGAACGTAACACGCGTTCCAAGGCGATCGGCAAGGCCAAGGCGAATGGCGAAGATATCGCTCCGCTGCTGGCCGAGGTCAGTGACTTGGGCGATCGCCTGGATGCCGCCAAGCAGAAGCTCGTCGATGTCCAGGTCGAATGGGATGCCTTGGCGGCGAGCCTGCCCAATCTGCCACATGACAGTGTGCCGGAAGGCGAGAGCGAGGACGACAATGTCGAGTTGCATCGTTGGGGAACGCCACGTGAATTCGATTTCGAGGTCAAGGATCATGTCGACCTCGGGGCCAAGCTGGGGCAACTCGATCTCGAAATGGCCGCCAAGCTGACCGGGTCGCGCTTCGCGGTGATGCGGGGGGGCATTGCTCGCCTGCATCGAGCACTGGCTCAGTTCATGCTCGACAAGCAGACCCTCGAGCACGGTTACGAAGAGTGCTACGTCCCTTACATGGTCAACGCCGACTCACTGACCGGTACCGGCCAGTTGCCCAAGTTCGGCGAAGACCTGTTCCGCCTCGAAGGTGAGCAGGATTATTACCTGATTCCCACCGCCGAGGTGCCGCTGACCAACTTCGCTCGCGATGCCATCCTCGAACACAAGGTGCTGCCGGTAAAGCTCACCGCCCATACCCCCTGCTTTCGCAGCGAGGCCGGATCCCACGGCCGCGACACCCGGGGCATGATCCGCCAGCATCAGTTCGACAAGGTCGAGATGGTGCAGTTGGTCGCGCCCGAGACGAGCTACAAGACCCTGGAAGAGATGCGCGGCCATGCCGAGGCGATCCTGCAGGCACTGGAGCTGCCGTACCGCGTAGTGACCCTGTGTACTGGCGATATGGGCTTCGGCGCGGCCAAGACCTATGACCTGGAAGTCTGGCTGCCCAGCCAGGCTACCTACCGCGAGATATCGTCGATTTCCAACTGCGAGGACTTCCAGGCGCGGCGCATGCAGGCGCGCTTCCGTCATCCCGAGCACAAGAAGCCGCAACTGCTGCATACCCTCAATGGCTCCGGCCTGGCGGTGGGCCGCTGTTTACTGGCGGTGCTCGAGAACTACCAGAATGCCGATGGTTCGATCGGCGTGCCGGAGGCGCTGCGCTCCTACATGGGCGGGATCGAGACCATCAACACCTAAGCCTTGAGCTATAAGCTGTAAGCGATAAGAAAAAACATGCCAGGCTTGTACTGAATACAGGTCCGGCATGCTCTAGCCTACGGCTTACGGCTTACGGCTTACGGCTTACGGCTGTGATTCGATTTCCCAACTGACCTCGACGCCGGCGTCGATGCTGATCTTGCCAGGGCGGTATTCCGGGGCCGCGGCTTGGCTTTCCATGGCATCGGCGCGCATGACCATCATGCGCGGGGTGAAGATAGGTGCCTGGGTTTCCTGCACGTTCAGGACCTTGCCCAGTGAGACACCCAGGGTGTCGGCCATCAGCTCGGCCTTGTGGCGCGCCTTGTCGAGCGCCTGGGTCAGGGCCCGGTCGATGGCGGCGTCCCGGTCGCTGAGGTCGTACTGTACGCCGTCCAGGGAGTTGACACCGGCCTGGGTCAGGGCATCGAGAATGGCCGGTAATCGCTCGAGGTTATCGATGGTGAGGCTGATGGGACGCTCCAACTGGGTGCGTACCAGCACTTCCTGTTCGCCGTTGCCGTGACGCTGGCCAGGTACATGGTCGGGGCGGACATTCAGTGAGCCGGCCTGGATGGCGTCACTTTCCAGTCCGTTTTTCTCGAGTGTGCGAATCAGCTCGCCGGTGCGTTCCTCGAGGCGGTCGCGGGCCTCGCGCAAGGCCTCGGGATCGGTCTGCCTGTCATCGCGGGCCGCAATGGTCGGGGTGCGCTCCCATAGCCGAGCGCTGAGGGTGGCCTTGTCCGGTGCCACTTCGAGAGTGGTTTGGGCCTGCACCTGCAGCCGCGAGTCTCGCGCCTGGTTCTCATGCGCTTGCGCGCCAGAAGCCATAAAAGTACCGAGTAGTAGCGTGCCAAGAAGCAGTTGAGACAAGTTGCGTGAAAGGGCCATGATGCCTCCTTGCTGACTATAGGAGAGGGCGCATCAGCGCGCCATCGTCGTGCCTTCGAGCCCGACGTCCTGCAACGGTTCCCATGTTATCTTGCGCAGTGGGGTTTTCCCTGGTTGTTGCACGTTTGATGATGCTATCTGTTGGCGGGGGAGTACCGCTCGAGCCAGTGGTGAGTCGGGGTGTGAATGGCAGATCCTGATTCGATGCCGGCTCGGCAGCGTAGACATTTGTTTGTCGGCCGTGCGGGAGCCATGATAAGAAAGCATCTCTCTGGCCAGGATGGCGACATGAACGACGATAACAACGAAGTCCGGCGAATTCTTCCCCTCAATCTGACGTTGGGACTGGCGGCTCTGGTGGTGATCGTTGCCGGCATGAAAGCAGGAGCCAGCCTGCTGGTGCCATTGCTGCTGTCATTGTTCATTGCGGTGGTATGTACCGCGCCGGTCCATTTCCTGCAGCGCCTCGGGGTCGGTCCACGCCTGGCGGTGTGGATCACCCTGCTGGTGATCGGTGCCTTTCTGATGTTGCTGGGTCTGCTGCTGGTCAGCAGCTTCAGTACCTTTGTCGAGGCGTTACCGGACCTGGAACAGGAGATCCACGAGTATTACCTGAATCTGCTCAACAGGCTGGCGGAGATCGGCGTCTCGATTCGTCCCCAGCAGTTCACCGAATGGTGGGATCCTGCCAATGCCACCCAGTTCGTGCCGCAATTTCTTGGACAATTGGGTAACCTGCTGCTGCAGAGTGTGATCGTTGCCTTGCTGGTGATCTTCATGCTGTTCGAGACGCTGAATTTCCGCGACAAGATCTCCGGAGCCCTGCGTGATCCCGATCCCAGCCTGAGGCGCTTCAGCGAATTCAGCGTGACTCTCAAGCGTTATCTCGCGGTCAAGACCGTGATCAGCCTGGTCACCGGCGCTTTGGTATGGGTAGCCTGTGCACTAGTGAAGGTGGATTTTCCTTTGCTGTGGGCCACCCTCGCTTTCGGGCTTAATTTCATTCCCAACATCGGATCGGTACTGGCGGCGATCCCGCCGATACTGTTGCTGCTGGTCTCTCCTGATGCCGGTTTGCTGAAGATCGTCGTGCTGGCTTCGGCGTATCTGGCCATCAATTTCGTGATGGGCAACCTGGTCGAACCCAGGGCGATGGGGCGCGCCCTGGGACTATCGACTTTCGTGGCTTTTTTGTCGCTGGTGGTGTGGGGCTGGATCCTGGGTACGGTAGGAATGCTGCTGTCAGTGCTATTGACCATGACGCTGAAAATCGCTCTCGAGAGTCACCCCGATACCCGATGGATTGCCCATCTGTTGGGGCCTGGAGAGCAACATGGTTACGATGATCCTTCCTCTCCCGATCGTGCTGCCTTGAAACGACATCGCCCCGACTTGAGCCGGGGCGACAAATGACAATGAAATTTGATGTTGCCGTACCGATTAGGCGTTCTGTTCGATGAATTGTGCGAGCTGAGACTTGGACTGTGCGCCCACCAAGGAGGCGACCTTGGCGCCCGACTTGAACAGCATGACGGTCGGAACACCGCGTACGCCATGCTCGGCGGCGATTTCCGGCGCGTCATCAACATTGACGCTGACGATTTTGAGGCTATCCGAGCGCTCCTCGGCGACTTCATCTACCACCGGTGCCATCATCTTGCAGGGGCCGCACCAAGGTGCCCAGAACTTCAGCAGAACGGGCTTGTCAGCCTTGAGGACTTCCTGCTCGAAGTTAGCGGTAGTGACATCGACATTGTTGGCCATGGGGTTCTCCAATTGCTATGCGCTTGTGAGCGTCGCGATAACTAGCTTAGCAAGCGATGTTAGCGGCAGGCCGCCGTGCTGGCAAATGCCGAGAGGACAAGACGGCGATAGCCGTCTCCTATCATGGGCGCATGATGGGGCGAAGACAATGGTGATCTGATGGGTACCTCGCATCGCTTACCAGGTGGTTTCTCTATATGCTATAAAGTAATCATGTAATTATCATTTATTGCTTGCTGGTATTAGGCATCCGGTGTCGGCCAGGTAAAGACCGCAACATCTGCTGCCATGGCAGCGCATTCAGGTAGCCTCGCGTGTAGTGCGAAACCGCATAGCCCACCAGTAAAGTCTATAGGGAGTCGGATCGGGTATGAAGCTTCAACAGCTCCGTTATATCTGGGAGGTCACACGACATAATCTCAATGTATCGGCGACAGCCCAGAGCCTGTACACCTCTCAACCTGGAATCTCCAAGCAGATCCGCCTTCTCGAGGACGAGCTTGGGGTGGAAATCTTTGCACGCAGTGGCAAACACCTAACTCGGGTCACCCCCGCCGGGCAAGCGATCATCGACTTGGCGGGGCAGGTGCTGCGCATGACGGAAAACATCAAGCAAGTGGCCCAGGAGCATAGCGACGAGCGCCGCGGTAGCCTGTCCATCGCCACGACCCACACCCAGGCACGCTATGCGCTGCCCCCGGTGATTCGCGAGTTCACGCGCAAGTACCCCGATGTGGCCTTGCATATGCAGCAGGGCACGCCCAAGCAGATTGCCCAGATGGTCAGCGAGGGGCAAGCCGATTTTGCTATCTGTACCGAGTCTCTGGAGCTGTTCAACGATCTGGTGCTGCTGCCTTGCTATCGCTGGAACCGTTGTATCCTGGTACCCGAAGACCACCCCCTGGCCAAGATCGAGACACTGACACTCGAGACGTTGGCCGAATATCCACTGGTGACCTATGTGTTCGGGTTCACTGGTCGTTCCCAGCTCGACGATGCCTTTCGGGCCCGTGATTTAACTCCCAACGTGGTGCTGACCGCTGCCGATGCCGACGTGATCAAGACCTACGTGCGGCTGGGACTTGGCGTGGGGATCGTCGCGCACATGGCGGTGGACCCGGAAACCGATACCGATCTGGTGGCATTGGATGCCGGGCATCTGTTCGAGAGTTCCACCACCAAGATCGGCATTCGGCGCGGCACGTTCATGCGCAGCTACATGTACGACTTCGTCAAGGGCTTCGCCGCGCACCTGGATCGGGATACCGTCGAAGCGGCGCTTGCCGCCGGCCCGAGACATGAACAGGAGCTGTTTGAGGGGATCGAGCTGCCGATTCGCTAGAAGCCGCGGTTGTCGCGAGGGCAACCCGGCAGGCTCCTGACGCATTGCAGCAGAATAAAGTCCCGCCGGCATGATCGTCGGCGGGACTTCAGTCACCGGCTCAGTGCTGCAGGTGTAACCCGCATTCGCGCTTGTCTTCCACCTTGGTGGGATCGAAGTAGTCGAAATTGTTGGGCAGATCGTGTGCTTGCAGATATTGGTACATATCCTTGGCAGTCCAGCGCAATACCGGGGCGATCTTGATCAGGCCATTGGCATTGACGGACACCGGTTGCATCTGCGCGCGTTCAGCGGTGTCCTCTGCGCGCAGGGCGGTGAACCAGGCCTCTGGAGCCATCTCGCGCAAGGCCCGTTGGAAGGGCTCGAGCTTGACCTCCTCGGTAAAGGCTGCGTGGTGAGGATCGTCGATGTCAGGGACTGGCCCCTCCAGCGCTTCGCGATGGGCGCGGGAACGCCGAGGATGATAAGTGATCAGGTTCAAATCGAGACGTTTGACGATGTCGTCGACAAAGCGATAGGTCGCCACAGTATTGTAGCCGGAGTCCATCCAGACAATAGGGATGTTCGGCTGCACACGTGTGACCATGTGCAGGATCACGGCCTCAAAGGGACGGAAGTTGGTGGTGCAGATGGCACGTTTGCCAAGCCCCACTAGTGCCCAGCGGATCAGGGCTTCGGGGTCATGGCCGTACTGCTGATTGACGGCATCGATATCCAGGTCCATGAAACGCTCCTGAGGATTGTCGAGAGGAGGGAGGCTCCCCATGGATGTCGATACCCTAGCAAAGCATTCCCCCATTGCCCCAATACCTATTGGTTTGGTTCTTATATAGCCAAAACATAGGATATCTTTGAGGCGTTAGAATTCTACGGTCTATGTGCCGGAGGTCGTCGATCGTCAGCAAGGCTGGCCATCGTTGGCGCCCAGGGCGCTCAGCAGGTGGCGGATCTTGGCCAATGTCTCACGATATTCTGCCTCCTCATCGGAGTCGGCGACCAGGCCGCCGCCACCCCATAGATGCAACCTGCTGCCTTCAGCCACGGCGGTACGAATGGCAATGGAAGTATCCATGTGACCGCGGCGATCGATGTAACCGAGACTTCCGCAGTAGGCGCTGCGTTGACTGGGCTCGAGTTCGTCGATGATCTGCATGGCGCGTACCTTGGGAGCGCCTGTGATAGAGCCGCCGGGGAAGGCGGCAGCCAAGAGGTCGATAGGAGTGCGCTGGCGGGCTAACTCGCCGCTGACGATGCTGACCAGGTGGTGAACGTTGGCATAACTTTCCAGGCCGCACAGTTGCGGAACCCTGACGCTGCCAGGCTGGCATACGCGCCCCAGGTCGTTGCGCAATAAATCGACGATCATCACGTTTTCGGCCCTGTCCTTGGCACTGTGCAACAGTTCTTGGGCCAGTTGCCGATCCTGACCCGGTGTATTGCCACGTGGACGCGTGCCCTTGATCGGGCGAGCTTCCACGCGACCTTGGTGTGACTGCAGGAAGCGTTCCGGCGACAGCGAGAGTACGCCTTTGTCCTCCCAGGCCAGAAAGCCGGCGAAAGGTGTGGGGGTTGCCTGGCGCAGGCGCAAGTAGGCTTGCCACAGGTCTCCTTCATAAGGCGCGCTGAAGCGCTGGGCCAGATTGATCTGATAACAATCGCCGGCGTGGATATAGTGCTGCACGGCACGGAAGCGCTCACCGTAACCGGCACGGTCCAATTCGGGCTCGAAGGGGGCCGTGATGCGAAATGGCGCGGTCGCGACGGGTGGCGTCGCCAACCAGCCGAGTACCTGCTGGCGACGTTCGGCGCTTGCCACCAGCAAGGTTTGCTGGCGCTCATGGTCCTGGATCAACGCCCAGTCATAAAGCCCGACACGACACCAGGGCAGATGCGCCGCCGGGGCGGCTTGGCCTTCCAGGCGTTCGAGGTGCCGTCCCAGGTCATAGCTCCAGTAACCGATCAGACCGCCCAGAAAGGGGAGGTCGCAGTCCTCGGGAAATTCGCTGTCGAGGCTGTCGAGCAATGCCTGCTGGGCCGCAAATGGCGCCGTCGGCAAGCTCAGGTCGCTATCGCAGTGCGGTTGACCAGCGGTGTCGACCTCCAGAAGGGCTACGGGCTCGCAACTGAGAATGTCATAACGCCCGCCGGGACCGTCGGGGCGGCCACTGTCGAGCAATACGGCGCCTCTCCGCTGTCGCAACGCCGTGAAGTAGCCTAGGGGGTCGTCCCGATAAGGCAGGGGGGTGATTTCTAATCGTGAAGTCATTTGGTGCGCTTTCCTTCAGCAAGCGAACCATTCTAGGCGTCATGCCGATATTTGTCGCATCCCGTCATGACATGCTGAGCGACGCCTGATCAACGCCCTCATGACAGGTGAGACTATCGTTTGATTGTTGACAAGTAAACTTGCCGCCATGCTGTTGTCTACATCGAAAGATGCAATTGAATAGAGTATGAGGTCAGTTGACGCGCTGTCAGCGAGTAGCTAAAGTTCTTCCAACTTCCAATTGTCGACAATGACCATGCATTCAGTCTCTCCCGACCTAAGCACACCCGAAGTTCGCACCCTGGCCGAGCGTGTTTTCAATCAACTGCAGGATGCCATCGTGCGGGGCGAACTGGCACCGGGCAGCAAGATCACCGAACCGGGGCTATCGAAGGCCTATGGGATCTCGCGGGGCCCGCTACGCGAGGCCATGCGTCGCCTCGAAGCCCATCGCTTGATCGAACGGGTGCCACATGTGGGCGCGCGGGTGGTCAAGCTGTCGATGAAGGAGCTGCTCGAGTTGTTCGACGTGCGTGAGGCGCTGGAAAGCATGGCGGCACGGCTTGCCGCCGAGCACATGTCGGCGGAGGAAATTGCTGGATTGCGCGAAGTGCTGGCCGTTCATGAGCGCCAGAGCGATCTCAAGCGCGGCGAGGCCTATTACCAGCGCGAGGGCGATCTCGACTTTCACTATCGGATAGTCCAGGGCAGTCACAACCGCATGCTGATGACGATCCTCTGTGACGACCTCTACTACCTGGTGCGACTGTATCGCACCCAGTTCAGTGCCAGCGGAACACGGCCACAGCGTGCCTTCGTCGAGCACCATCGCATCGTCGATGCCATCGAAGCCGGCGACGCCGAGCTGGCCGAACTGTTGATGCGCCGTCATGTGAGCGCCTCGCGTGCCAACGTGGCCGATCGCTATGCCGCAGTATTGAAACAGGAAGCCGAGCAGGAAGCTTCGACTTCCCCAGCCGAATAACCCAGGAGATCATCATGACTCGCCAGACTCCCGGAGCGCGTTTTCGTGCCGCTTTGCATGCCAATCGCCCGTTACCCATCGTCGGGACCATCAATGCCTATACAGCGATGATGGCCGAGCGGGTCGGTCATCAGGCTATCTATCTCTCCGGTGGCGGCGTGGCCAATGCCTCGTTCGGTTTACCCGACCTGGGCATAACGACCATGAACGATGTGGTCGAGGATGCTCGTCGCATCACGGGTGCCACTGAACTGCCGCTGTTGGTGGATATCGATACCGGTTGGGGAGGGGCCTTCAACATTGCCCGTACCGTCAGGGAGATGCAGCGTGCCGGCGTGGCCGCCGTCCATCTCGAGGACCAGGTGGCGCAGAAACGCTGCGGTCACCGCCCCAACAAGGCCATCGTGCCCAAGCAAGAGATGGTCGATCGCATCAAGGCTGCCGCCGATGCCCGGCTCGACCCGGACTTCTATCTGATTGCACGAACCGATGCTTTCCAGACGGAGGGGTTGGCTGCCGCGATCGATCGTGCCAATGCCTGCATTGAAGTAGGGGCCGATGCCATCTTCGCCGAAGCCGTGCATACCCTCGACGATTACCGTGCCTTCTGCGAGGGCGTCAAGGCACCGATCCTGGCCAATATCACCGAGTTCGGGGCGACGCCACTGTTTACGCAGCAGGAGCTGGGTGAAGTCGGCTGTCGTCTGGTGTTGTATCCGCTGTCGGCATTTCGTGCCATGAACGCGGCCGCGCTGAAGGTCTACCAGAGCATCCACGATCAAGGCCACCAGCGGGATGTGGTGGGGCTGATGCAGACTCGTGAGGAGCTCTACGATTTCCTCAACTATCACGATTTCGAGCGCAAACTCGATGCGTTGTTTGCCGAGCAGGGTAGCGCCGACATGGGCGAGTCCTGAAAGCTCGACGATAATCACAATCATCACTGTATTCTTTATCTGTACGTAGGAGACACGTCATGGCTGAGAAGACTCCGGAAAGCACCGGACTGCGTGGCCAGAGTGCCGGTAGTACCGCCTTGTGCACCGTTGGCAAGAGTGGGTCGGGCCTGACCTATCGTGGCTACGATATCCACGACTTGGCCGAGCATGCTCGCTTCGAGGAGGTCGCCTATCTTCTGCTCAAGGGCAAGCTGCCGACCCAGACCGAACTGGATGCCTATGTCACCAAGCTCCAGGGGCTGCGTGGCTTGCCACAGCCGCTGAAGGCGGTGCTCGAGACGATTCCCGCCGATGCTCATCCCATGGACGTGATGCGTACCGGTGCTTCGATGCTCGGTAATCTGGAAACCGAGCAGCACTTCGATGAACAGCAGGATCATGCCGATCGCCTGCTGGCTGTCCTGCCGTCGATCATTTGCTACTGGTATCGCTACACCCATGATGGCGTGCGCATCGATACCGACACCGATGATGCGTCGATCGGTGGACACTTCCTACGCCTATTGCATGACAAGCCGGCGTCCGAGCTGCATGCCCGGGTAATGAACGTTTCGCTGATCCTGTATGCCGAGCACGAGTTCAATGCCTCGACTTTCAATGCCCGGGTCTGTGCCTCGACGCTGTCGGATATCCATTCCTGCGTCACTGGCGCCATTGGCACGCTGCGCGGCCCACTTCATGGCGGTGCCAACGAGGCGGCGATGGCGATGATCGAGAACTGGCAAAGCCCCGACGAAGCCGAGCGTGGGATTCTCGGCATGCTCGAGCGCAAAGAGAAGATCATGGGGTTTGGCCATGCCATCTACCGTGAGTCCGACCCTCGCAATGCAATCATCAAGCAGTGGTCGCAGAAACTCGCCGAAGATGTGGGTGACAAACGTTTATATCCGGTCTCGGTGCGTTGCGAAGAGGTGATGTGGCGCGAGAAAAAGCTGTTCTGCAACGCTGACTTCTTCCATGCCAGCGCCTATCACTTCATGGGCATCCCGACCAAATTGTTCACCCCGATCTTCGTCTGCTCGCGAGTCACCGGCTGGTGTGCCCATGTCTTCGAGCAGCGGGCGGGAAACCGCATCATCCGTCCCAGCGCCGACTACGTCGGACCGGAGCATACAGCATGGCTGCCGATCGAACAGCGGCAGTGACACCGATCATCAATGCACGACTCCTATCGTGCCCAACAAGGACTTCTTGCGATGAGTGCCAATGTCGAGCTGAACGAACGCCCCGACTATGACGTCGAGCTGCAGAATATCGCCGACTATGTTCTCAACTACAGGATCGATAGTCAGGAGGCGCTGGATACCGCACGCCACTGCTTGATGGATACCCTGGGCTGTGGATTGCTGGCGCTGCGCTTCCCCGAGTGCACCAAGCATCTGGGGCCGATCGTCGAAGGGACGGTGGTGCCTCACGGCGCTCGGGTACCGGGAACTTCCTTCCGCCTCGATCCCGTTAAGGCCGCCTGGGACATCGGCTGTATCGTGCGCTGGCTGGATTACAACGACACCTGGTTGGCCGCCGAATGGGGACATCCGTCCGACAATCTGGGCAGCATCCTGGCGGTGGCCGACCACCTGTCCCAGCAGCGTGTCGCTCAGGGCGACAAGCCCCTGACCATGCGGGATGTGCTGGAAGCCATGATCATGGCCCACGAGATCCAGGGCGTGATCGCGCTGGAGAACTCCTTCAACCGCGTGGGGCTGGACCACGTGGTGCTGGTCAAGGTGGCCTCGACCGCGGTGACGGCCAAGCTGATGGGCGCCGATCGCGAGCAACTGCTTGCGGCGCTGTCGCATGCCTGGGTCGATGGCCAGAGTCTGCGCACCTACCGTCATGCCCCCAACGCCGGTTCTCGCAAATCCTGGGCCGCCGGTGACGCCACTTCGCGTGCGGTGCGCCTGGCCGATATCGCCATGCGAGAGGAGATGGGGATTCCCGGTGTGCTGTCCGCGCCACAATGGGGCTTCTATGACGTGCTGTTCTCCAAGACCAACAAGGATCAGCAGATAAAGCCGGAGAATCAGCGCAAGTTCAGCTTCAGTCAGGATTACGGCACCTACGTGATGGAGAACGTGCTGTTCAAGATCTCCTTCCCGGCCGAGTTCCATTCCCAGACCGCCTGTGAAGCCGCAGTGATCCTGCATCCTCAGGTCAAGGATCGCCTCAGCGAGATCGACAAGATCGTCATCACCACTCACGAGTCGGCGATCCGCATCATCTCCAAGGTGGGGGAACTGGCCAACCCGGCCGATCGCGATCACTGTCTACAGTACATGACAGCCGTACCGTTGGCGTTTGGCAACCTGGTTGCCGAGCACTATGAAGACGACTTCCACAAGGCCAACCCGATCATCGACGAGTTGCGCGAGAAAATGGAGATCGTCGAGGACGAGCGCTATAGCCGTGAATACCTGGAAGCCGACAAGCGCTCCATCGCCAATGCCATCCAGGTGTTCTTCAAGGATGGCTCCAAGACCGAGCAGGTAGCGATAGAGTATCCCGTGGGCCATCGCCGTCGCCGTGAAGAAGGGATCCCGCTGCTGGAAGACAAGTTCAAGGCCAACCTGGCAACGCGATTCGTTCCGCGCCGTTGCGATGAGATTTTCCGCCTGTGCAAGGATCAGCAGAAACTCGAGGCCACACCGGTCAACCGCTTCGTCGACCTGTTCGTGGTTTGACGTGACAAGCGGGCCGTTGCTGAGGCGCGGTATCCGTTGCGGCCGCATCCCCGGCCGCTTACGCGGCGGGCTAGACTACGTTTTTTTGACGTGAAACATGGCGTCCTAGGACGCCATGGACTATATTTTTCATCCCGGCCTATTGCATAGGGCCAGGGAAATCCGTAGAGTACGCATCCGCTGCCGACGACGGGCATACGTCGCGGGCGGTGGAGGGTGGTGGAAGCGCTTGTTTCTGTTGAGGTTTTCGGGGTCGCTGTGGCGATTGCGGCTTGACAGCGGCGCGGGCATTCGCGAGAATGCGGCCCCACTCGCTCGGCGGCCCTCGGGCCGTGCGCCAGGCGTCGACTGACGGGCTGGCGGCACGCGAAACGCCTTGACAGCGCGCGCCGAGTCAGTAGAATACGCCTTCCTCGCAGGGCGCTGGTGAGCCACCCGGTGGCCCGGCAGCGAAGCGAGACGCTCTTTAACAATCGATCAGGTAATTCATGTGGGCGCTTGTCGGTGAAGGGGTGAGCAGTCACCAAGACCTTCAAGGCAAGCGACTCGTCAAGAGAAGCTTTGACCTTGAGCCAAGTTTGGTTCGCTTCCGGCGCGTGCTTCGGCACGGGTGGGGTAAGAACCGTATGATTTTAAACTGAAGAGTTTGATCATGGCTCAGATTGAACGCTGGCGGCAGGCCTAACACATGCAAGTCGAGCGGCAGCACGGGGAGCTTGCT
>NZ_JBHRUG010000013.1:0-23667 GCF_042646605.1 Litchfieldella rifensis
GGCCTGAGACCGGGACTCACCTGAAACGAAGCGCTTCATCGGCACCTCCACGAGCTGTCACGGGTTGAGTATAGTGGGAGCTACGTTTTCACACAGCCTCGGCCAGAAGCGGACTTTCTGCTAGCACTGATGGAATGCAGAGCACACCGGCGGAATGTCCTCCGTCCACTTCATGCCGTTGTTAACTTGCATGCCGCCCATTCGGCTTGTGATTCAATAACCTATGAATGTACTGCCCACGGGATTGCCCAGGCGCCGTGAACTCCTCCCACACGGTGGGGGGACAAGCTGCGTACCACCATTCGACGCCATTCGGGAATCGCACGTAAATTCGCTCAGCCTGGGAGTCGTAAGCTTCGGCCACAATTCGCGTCGACCCGCTTACGGGGATCCATTCAATCATAAATACACCTCACTGATAGGTTCCACGCCACGCGGCGAGTGCGGGCTCCACATCAGGCACCTGTGGTTCGCTTCGCCAAGCCTTCAGGGACGGATCCTCGGCTTGTGGCCATGGTTCGGGGTCGTCGATGATCACACGTGCCGGCAGCACCAATGCCTCACCACTGATTATTGCCTCATGTGTCCGCAGCGAAGGAAGAACGGCAGCCAATCCGGCAACTGCGTCTGGGAGAGCAGTCTTGATGGCGCCTTGATCTTCAGAGTTCGACAACCTGAGCGCTACGATGGTGCCGCACTGCGAAAGTGCGGTCTTGGGAAGCTCAGTGGGCCGCTGCGTCACCAGCAGGAGTCCGATTCCATACTTGCGTCCTTCTCGAGCGATGCGGTTCGCTGAATTACGCGTAAGCGCGCTCGCACCTTCTCCGAGATAGCGGTGTGCTTCCTCGAGAACAATAAGTACGGGATTGGGCCGGCCAATGCCGGGGCCCCCATGTTCACAACGGAGAGCAATCTCGAAAACCAAGTTGAGTACGACACCAATGGCTGCGTCGGCTGCACCCGCCGGGACACCACTGAAGTCAAGGACTGAAACGGGTTTGTCGCTACCTAGCCATTCGCGCATGACCTGAACGAGAGGATCTGCCCCGCTCGGGTCAGCAGTCGGCTCTTGAAAAAAACGCAATTGTGGGTCCATTAGACCAAGACGCAGAAGGTCGGGGGCCGTTCCATAAACACCGTACATGGGCCCCTTGTGTGGCGCCTGACCACCAGCGTTGTAAGGCTCGAACTGGGCAGATCTCAGCGAGGCCGCGTCTCCAGTGTCCGTTTCGCAGGCGGTTGCGGCATTGGCAACGATATTTCTAGTCTCACGATTTTCTCTATCAATCAAATGCCAGATCGGCCTGATATCAAAGGGTACCGGGGTGTCCGCGGTGACAGCGGTAGGATTGATCGTCAACCATGTGGCCGAGCGTACGAACGCGCGCTTTGCCTCGGTGACGAGTTCTGCAAAGCGATTACTGAACGAGGCACCTCCTGTTCCTCCAGCGAAGATTCGCAAGATGTCCATCGCGGGCAATGCCCAGTAGGGCACACGGAGTCGACTGTCGTCCCGTTCCCCCAGTACACTCCGGATAGATGCACTACCGCTAAGTGCCGTCGCATATTCCCCATGCGGGTCCACCATAAGGATGTTGCCAGCGTTCCACCCACCCTTCACGAAGTTCTGCAACAAAGAAGAAACAGCGCTTGTTTTTCCTGATCCAGTTGATCCTACGACCGCGGCATGTCGGACGACAAAGCGGGAAGCGTCCACCGCAACGGGGATGTCCTCCGCAGCTGCGAGGCGTCCGAGGCGAACATGTCCCTCGTCTGGGGGAGGAAAGACAGACCTGAGTTGGTCCGCAGTTGCAAAGTGGACAGGATCATCCAGCCCAGGGTAGGAGCCAACGCCACGCTGAAAGCGGCCTGTGCCGCGATCGATCTCGCCAAGCAGTTGCACCTGGAGCCACCGCTCGTCGCGTTGAATGGTTTCGGCGGGGGCGAGCGGGCTCGTCAACTCAGCGATCCCGACGAGACTGACCGTAGCTACTAGGTCCACCAACCCTTGTGGAATGCGTACCAGCGAACCGATTTGTCCAACCGGCAGGAGACGTCCTCGATAGATCGGCGCCACTCCAGCTAATTCGGCGTCCAGTGCAACAGTTACTGTTGCCCCTAGAATATGGCGAACTCGGCCAATGCAGGTAGCATCGCGTTCAGACATCTTGGGCCCCATTCACTGCGCTGTCGGCGTTTATCGAGGAATCCTCTCGAAGGTAATCTCCTCTCCCGCTGCTACGCGCCAAGTACGAAGCCAGATGAGTGAAGTCTGGCAACGCGAGTTTCCCGTCTTCCCCGCCCACCCAAAGGTCGGGAGTCGAGTCCATTGGAACCTTCCAACCGGCCCGTACCCCACCTAGGACAGCTTCGGCTCTCCCAATCAACTGCACGTTCGGAGTCCGACAAGCACGCTCGCAAAGCTCTGGAGGCAAATCGGAGTAACAGAACACGACGAATTCCGAACGTTCGCGCCTGGTTGCAGCGTCGAAGATCATCTCGTTGAGGTGGTCGTCGCCGAAGGAGTACCCGGCAATGATCACTAGGGTTTCTGGGGTGTGCAGGGCGCGTCTGAGGCGGTCCTGCAATACGATGAAGGGCATACGCCGCGATTCCTCGTACTTGGCATCAGAGGGGTATATCGCTGCCGGCAGACCTTCCGGTACGGGCTGACCAATGCGCACAACTTGATGGCCTCCATTTGCCCTCATCCAGTTCACCGAACCGTGGAGCTTCCAAAGGCGAACGAACAGCGACGGTACAAAAGCGCCATCAGCCCCAGGTAGCGATTCGACGAGCTCGGTACGAAAACACGCGTTCAAATTCCCCACAAAGCCATCGAAATATGGCACACCAAAGCGCTCCAGTGCCGTTTCCAAGAGGAGGTCATAGTTGACTGTAAAGATTTCAAGGGGGAGGCGGTAATCCGCGCGTGCAATCCAAGCTGCTAGGTTACCCACAGGTGTCAGGTTGGCATCTGTGATATCAAGAGCTCTAACAATTGACTGACATACAGTGGTGTCAAGAGCCGCCGCCTGATCTGCGGTAAGACCGTCTACCTTGTCCTCTCCTGTGACCAGCCCGGCGATGCGTCGAAGGCGGCTCAGCACCTGTTCGATATTGCGCCCGTCCATCTGACGGTCGAATGCAGCACGATCCGCCTCGCCTAGCGTTGACCGCACGCGGGACTCTAATTCAGCGACATCCGGCAGACCACATGCTTTCGCCGCACCGGCCCCCAGGAACATGCATACATGCCTAGAGCGGGTTGCCAATTTTGCAGCAAGGCCTGTAGCAAACCTTTGCGGGCTGTGTGTGGTCATCGTTGAAGCGGTCTCCACTGTAGATTTTGCAAACCAACTCCAGACGCAGAGCAGGGCCTCTACAGCGCCCACAGTCTCCAGCTTCTGTCCAGACCAACGGCCGCCCTGGCTTACAAACGAATACATACCCTCAGCCTAGATGTCTGGGTAGATTTGCACCAGTACCCAAGTCAACGTAAGCCAAAAAGATGAGATGTGAGGGAAAATGGGGACGCGGCCCGACCGACGATCCCCACCACGAAAGAGAACGAAACCTCGCACGAATCTGCACCAATTCCGACGAAAGAACACTGATGAAGGAAAGCAGATAATTCCATTGCCATTGACAGCCCATGCCTGGGATATTGCGCGCCCCCTTCCAGGCCGACGAGACCAGCACAAAGGGCACGCTTCAGATAGCGACGCATCATTTCCAGAGGCACGGGGGCTTTCTCGACATGTTCGTTCATGAATGTATACCCAATCTGTAGGGTATCGACACGCGCCAGCAGTCAGAGGAAGGACAGAATTCGGCCAGAAGCAGTCTTTCAGATAGGACTGATATAACGCTCCGCATTAGCCGCGGCTTTGCCGCAATGAAGCGGAGGCAAAAACTTCGGCTGGATGCAATTGTTGGGCCTCATTTTCTGAGCAACCCTTGCTGTGAGGCTGTTTGCTCTATGCTCGGCAGCCATGTGCGAACGTCCTCCACTACCCCCTCCAGAAATCCCGGCTTGATTTCAATGATTTCTCCTAGAAAATTGGTATTAGACGCATTGATGCCTGACAAAGTTAGAAGACGTGCACGCAGCTGCTGCTCGTAGCGAAATGACTCCAAGAGACCCGCGGCATGGACTAGGCAATTGCGAACTTGGATAACGGCCTCCAGATGCTCGATTTTGGCTTCCAGGCCGAGAGTCGCTTTCTCGTTGAAAACTGAAAGCACATGGATAGTTTCATTGGTGGAATCCCGTTTCTTTGGAAACGGGAATGTTGCTCGCTTCTTGAGGGAAAGTAAGCACCATTCAATAGTGGTAATGAGTGCAGCGAGGCCGGCGTAGCGAACCCTTTGTGTCAACCCAACATCGAACCTGTAAACTACATCTTCAAGCATTTGGTCTCGGTACTGGGCCTCCATGCTTGGATCATCAAACTCCTCCTTATCGCATTCGCGTTCAGTGCGGCAATACTGGCTGTGCTTTTGCCACGCAATATTGCTCTCAGCGAATTTGATGAAATGCTCAACGTCATCAAGCATTGTCAGCGTATCCAGACCGAAAAAAGTCTGATTGAGAATCTCGTCTATAGACAGCTTTTTCTTCATGAGGTCCTATGTTCAAGCCGAACCGGCCGTAGTCTGTATCGAAGCGGAAGACTATAGGTAGGCTAGAGCTCCCTATTCTGCATTAATGAAAGACTAAATATCGTTGGATGGCTGTCGAAGTTGTGCATCAATGTCTTTTATATCCTTAAGTGCTTGCGGGGTCATCCCTTTCGCCAAGAAGTAAGAATCCGCAAGCTGCTCTTTCAGAAGAGCTATACTAGCCTCTTCTGCATCATCGCCAAGTCGCTCTCTGGCGATTAGATCAAGTAGATTCGATGATGAGATGACTGCCAAGGGAAGATTCGGTAAAGCATGATGCACATCAGTCAAGTAGAAGCCCGCACGGCCGTATGCTTTTGCAAACGGGGTGTCAGATACCATTCCGGCATGAATTGTGTCGTGGATAGTTTCAAGGGTACTTTTTTCGCCTTCCTTGATGCCAGCTGTGTATGAGAAGTAGGCGGCAGCAACGCCACCAGCAATGAGTATGAGTTCAAGCATGATACCTCCGAGGTAACTATGATCCTGCGCGCGGGATATACTGCGATTCCCAACGCTTGGCACACGTGCCAGTTTGGAGCCGCTGCGCGGCGGAAAAGCGGTCACCGTGCTACCACTGGTTATGCAATTACACCGGGGATATAGCGACGCTGTATCCACCGCCCATTTTTTGGGAATCTCCAACCACAGATAACTTTTCGCCTTCCTGTAAAAATCGATATTTTTGATATTGCGTGGTGAAAACCAGGTGATAATTCTCTGCGACTAAATCGCCCGACTCCTCCACGATTATCTGGCCATCTTGGTACCCGTTGCGTATGATTTTGACATTTGTTATTTCTGATACATTTTTGCTCGGGCTACTGTATTCAACAAATGCCCTGAAATTTAAGTTACCAACTTGGTCAGATTCTATTTCGTGTGCGTCCATGAAGTCGTGGATGGCATGAAACGATTCCATTTTTGCTCCCTATGCATAAAAGTTGTATTATATAACATGCTTGATATTTCACTTGAAAGCGCACGCGCGTTCAACAATATTATACCGCAAGCCAACCCCTATTTAACTTATCGAAATTCCTAAAAATCAAGTATAGCTTGGCAGTATAACACCGATCATTGTGACAGCTGCATAACACGGATCGACGTGGCCCCAACCATTGCCGACAAGGCCGCTTTGGGTCGTTTCTTTCCCTTTAGCCTTGGCTAAAACAGCTCTCCTTTACTCATTTTTAACGACATATTTGAGTCAATTCCGGATTTCCAATCGAGAATAAATCCGCTCCTACATTTATCTTGCCTTTGTTCAATGGGGTCGATTCTTGCCATTCACGAGCTATCGTCGCTACTACGGCCCCACCCAGCTTCAGGACGGAATTCACCGGTCAGTCATGTGCTCTAACCTCTTACACCCGGTTCATTTGGTCGAAATTTCCGATCAGGCACGCTACCGCCCAGGGGTTACCACTCAGGGCCCCTTCCTGGCGGCCGCAGACCACCAGCGTGCCTCCATCGGGATAACATTGGAATCCGTTGGGAAACACTCTTTTACATCCAGCCTACTAAATATTCCTTCGGCCTGCGTAGTCGAAACTTGAGGAAAAAGTCGTAGGGGTTTAATGCGGAGCGAGCCTTTCACAGCGGCTTCCGGGCCAACAAGTAGACGTCCATGATCCAGCCATGCTGCTCGCGCAGGGCGGCACGGTGCTCGATGATCGTCGGGGCCACGTCAGCCAACCAGCCGTGGAGCAGGCATTGCTTGTCCATGCCCAGATAGGCCCCCCACCAGATGTAGAGACCTTCCGGAGGCAGCGCCTCGAAGGCCCCTCCGCTGTCGAGCATGACCGCGACGCTGGGGGCATCGTTGGGCCAGCCGCGTTCACGCAAACGTCGCCCAGTGGTGATCTGGATCGGTTCTGCGAGCGCGTTGAGGGGGATGCGGTGCTCGGCGGTGAGGACCTGCAGGCTGGTGATGCCCGGTACTATTTCCACCTGCAGCTCTACCTTCCGATCCACCTCGACCGCCCGCCCGGCGGTGCTTTTCATACACGCCCCAAGACGCCTGGCGATGCGCAGGCTGCTGTCGTATAGCGAGGGGTCACCCCAGATCAGCATGCCGACCCGTCCGCCCTGCGGTAGATGGGACTCCATGAGCCCGGCCCAGACACGCGCGATCGCCTCATGCCATTCGTCCACCGCACCCAGGTAATCGGAGCGGGCATCGCGTTGGGGCAGATCGAACTCCACGACCCGGGTCCGTGACGGATCGTCCAGGAGGTTCCGGCACAGCAGCCGGCGCAGGTCGACCAGGTCCGACTTGGCTTCCCCCTTGCGTGGCAGCAGGATGAGGTCCGCCTCATTGAGCGCCCGCACGGCCGCCAAAGTGACATGATCGGGATTGCCCGTGCCGATGCCGATCAGCGAGAGCCGGATCATGCCTCGCCTCCCATGTCTTCAGGAGAGGCGCCGGGCGTGGTGCCGGCAAAGGGCGAGTCCGCCGACTGGGGCCGAAAGCGACGATCGTAGCCGATTGAATACAGGCAGCTTTCCTGGAAATCCTCACTTTCCAGCACCGGGCCCACCAGGATCAGCGCCGTGCGTTGCATGGTGTCGTCGATCAGGGATGCCACCGTCGACAAGCGCCCTCGGACCACCCGTTCATCGGGCCAACTGGCCCGCCAGATGATGGCGACCGGGCAATCGGCGCCGTAGAACGGCACCAGGTCTTCCACCACCTGGGCCAGGTTATGGATGGAAAGGTGAATCGCCAGGGTGGCGCCGGTTTTCGCGAAGTTGGCCAGGGTTTCGCCATCCGGCATGGCGCTGGCACGCCCCGGTGTGCGGGTCAGCACGACGGATTGCGCCACTCCTGGCAGCGTCAGCTCCTGCCCCAGAGTGGCGGCGGCGGCAGCGAAAGACGGCACGCCCGGGGTAATGACATAGGGAATGTCCAGCTCGCGCAGCCGGCGTAACTGTTCGCCCATGGCGGACCACACCGACAGGTCCCCGGAATGCAGTCGAGACACGTCCAGGCCGGCGGCATGGGCGCGACGCATCTCGTCGATGATCTCCTCCAGGGACAGGGGCGCGGTGTTGATGATGCGGGCGCCTTCCGGGCAATGCTCGAGTACCTGTTCGGGCACCAGCGACCCCGCGTAGAGGCACAGGGGGCAGGAGGCGATGAGATCCCGCCCCCGCAGCGTCAGAAGGTCCGGCGCGCCGGGGCCGGCGCCGATGAAATGTATCGTCATGCTCAGTCTCCTCTCAGAGGGGCTCTTGCCACCGCCGCAGTCGCCAACCGGTCAGCCGAAATCAGCCGGGGACCGAGCAGTTCCGCGCCGGGCCCCGCCGCCAACAGGGCAACGGCCTCAGCGACGCTACCCGTTCCCCGGGCCTGCAAGCTGTGCCTGGAACGAGTGATGGTGGTGGCCGTGGACAGGGCGGCGTCGGCCACGGCGATCACCGCGATACCCCGCGCTTTGCCCAGTGCCTGAACCAGCGGGCACATCGTGTGTGTCGCGGCCAGCCGGTCGACGGCACCGTGGTGTTTCTCGATCCGCTCCAGCGCATCTATCAGCGATGCCAGCAGCGCTTCTCGGCGAAAGCCGAAGCCCGCCACGGTTATCGAATCATCCACTACCCTCATCGGATCACCCGCCATTGCACGATGGGGTAGCTGGCTTTCCAGCCCCGCCGCGAGCCGATGGGAGCGGCGGCGGCCAGCTCGAGACGCAGCAGCTCTCCGCCGGCCTGCTGCTGCCAGTGAGCCAGCAAGGCCTCGGACTCCAGGGTCACGGCATTGGCCACGATACGCACGCCAGCCGGCAGACGCCGCCACAGCGCCTCCAGCAACGTTTCCGACAGTCCGCCGCCGATGAATACCGCGTCGGGCAGCGCATGATCGCCCAGCGCCTGATCACCCAGCGCCTGTTCACCCAGAACTTTGAGGGCACGTCCCTCCACCACCTCGAGCCAGTCGACACCCAGTGTTCGAGCATTGTGTCGCGCCCGTGCTGCGCGCTCACCGTTGCATTCGAAGGCCACGGCCTGGTTGTCCGGGTGTGCCAGCAGCCACTCGATGGCAATCGAGCCCGACCCCGTGCCGATATCCCACAATCGCTCCCCCGCTACGGGGGCCAACGCGGCCAGCGTCATGGCGCGAACGGCCTGCTTGGTGATCTGGCCATCGTGTTCGAACCATTCGTCTGGCAGGCCAGGCGTCAGCGGCAGGGCCGGCCCGTCACCGGCCACCTCCAGCCCCACCGCGACCGGGTGGGCGATATCGTCCGGCAAGGTGGCATCCGCCCGCACGGCGCGAATGCGCTCGTCGTCACCGCCCAGCGATTCCAGAATATGCAGCTTGGACTCCCCGAAGCCGAAGCGCGCCAGCAGGTCGGCCAGCTCGGCCACCGCGTCGCCGTCCCTCAACAGCACCAGCAGGCGCCTGCCGCGATACAGGTGGGGCCGGATGCGCGTCAGGGGCTTGGCATGCAGGCCCAGGCACGGGCAGCCGTCCAGCGACCAGCCCAGCCGCGACGCCGCCAGGCTGAAGGTGGATGGCGATGGCAGGGCCTGCCACTCTCCAGCGCGCAGATGACGCGTCAGGGTGCTACCCGCCCCGAACCAGAACGGGTCGCCGGAAACCAGCATCACAACCCTTCGCCCGCGCTCGGCCAACAGTTGGGGGAGTCCGTCGGCGAACGGTACCGGCCATTCGCGTACCTCGGCAGCCAGCGACGGCAACAGGCGCAGATGGCGACGTGCGCCAAACACCACCTCGGCGTCTTCCAGCGCGTCGCGGCTTGCCGCTGTGAGTCCCTCTGTGCCACTCTCCCCCCAGCCTAGAATCGTCAGCCAGGGAACGTCGTTCACGTCAGCCATCATCTGAGCCCAGTAAAGGAGATGAGCTGTTCCGGCGCCAAGCCTCCGCGAGGGCGCTGTAAACCCCTCCATGGGCGCTACTTTTGCCATCCATGGCAAAAGACCCTCGCTGCGCCTCGTCCCCGGCGCTCATCTTGCCAACAGCTGGAATGGGAAAGGAGCTCAAGAAGCCCCAATGAAAGTCCTGATCCTGGGGGGCACCTCTGAAGCCAGTGCCCTGGCCAGCGCCCTGGCCGAACGATCGATCCCTGCCCTGTTCAGTTATGCCGGTCGAGTAAGCGCTCCCAAACCGCAGCCGCTGCCCACCCGCGCCGGTGGTTTTGGCGGGGTCGAGGGCCTGGCCACCTTCCTGGCGGACAACCGCATCACCCATCTGGTCGACGCCACCCATCCCTTTGCCGAACGCATGAGCCGCAACGCCCTGGCGGCGGCACAGCGAAACGGCATCCGCGTCATCGCCCTGACCCGGCCCACATGGGAGCCGATAGCCGGCGACCGCTGGGAACGGGTCGCCGGTATCGACGCGGCGGTGAACGCCCTGGCCGGTCCGCCGCAGCGGGTGCTGCTGGCGATCGGGCGCCTGCACCTCGCCGCCTTCGCGGCCCAGCCCCAGCACCACTACCTGCTGAGGCTGGTCGACCGGCCCGAGGCCCCACCGCCCCTGCCCCATCACCGTGTGACCATCGACCGTGGTCCCTTCACGCTGGACGGCGACCTGGCCCTGCTCCGGGAACATGGCGTCGAGCGCCTGGTGTGCAAGAATTCCGGCGGCGACGGCGCGGTGTCCAAACTCACCGCCGCCCGTCAACTGGGCCTGCCGGTGGTGATGATCGAGCGGCCGGCTCTTCCGCCGCGTCGGGAGGTCCACTCCAGCGACGCGATTCTTACCTGGCTCGGTCATAACTCCGACCCTGACGTCGACCTCGGCGTATAGACCCACGGCACGTCATCGCGCTCGATCCGCCGCGTCTGACTGGATCCCACCATCACCAGGGTGCGCATGTCGGCCATTTCCGGTTGCGCCTCGCCAAGGGTCGTGACCCGAACGGTTTCCTCCGGCGTGGAGACGGCCCGCGCGAACATGATCGGGCGCTGTGGCCCGCAGGCCTCCCGCAGCACCTGCAAGGCGCGTGCGAACCCCTCCGGCCGCGCCCGGGAGCGGGGGTTGTAGAAGGCCATGGCGAAGTCGGCCTCCGCGGCCAGCCGCAGGCGCTTCTCGATCAGGGCCCAGGGTTTGAGGTTATCGGACAGGTTGATACAGCAGAAATCATGTCCCAGTGGCGCCCCCAGGCGCGCACTGGCGGCCAGCATGGCGGAAATGCCTGGCAATACCTGGATATCCAGCGCGTGCCACGCCGGCTCTCCCGCCTCCAGCGCCTCGAAGATGGCCGCGGCCATGGCGAACACGCCAGGGTCACCCGACGAAACGACCACCACCCGGCGACCGTTGGCGGCCATGCGCAGCGCCTGTTCCGCGCGCCGGATTTCCTCGCGGTTGTCCGAGCCGTGGCGCGTCAGTCCCGGTCGCGGCGGCACCCGCTCGACATAGGGCACATAGCCCACCACATCGGTGGCCTCGGCCAGCGCGGCGGACACTTCCGGGGTGACCATCGCCTCGGCACCCGGGCCCAGCCCAACCACTTTCAACCAGCCAGTCATGGCCGTCTCCCGTTGCCATGCACCACCAGGATGGAGAAATAAGGGGCGCTATCGCCGGCGTCGCTGAACGGCAGTATCCGTTCCTGGGGCATGGCGGCGTATTCGATCAGCCAGGCCTCTTCCACTCGACCGGCCCGGGTCAGCGCCCGTCTGATCTTGTCCAGGTTGCGGCCGATCTTCATCACCACCAGGGCGTCGGTCTGCGCCATGTGCTCAGCCAGCGTCTCCTCCGGCAGCGTGCCCATCAGCACGGTCATGATGTCGTCGCCCCAGGTCACCGGCTGCCCGGTGGCGGTCCAGGCGGCGGACATGCCGGTGATGCCGGGCACGACCGATACCGGCACCCGCCCCTGCAAGCGCGTATAGAGGTGCATGAAGGAGCCGTAGAAAAACGGGTCGCCTTCGCACAGCACCACCACATCGCCTCCCGCGTCGGCGATCTCGGTCAGTTGGGCGACGCTTCTCTCATAGAAGGCCGCCAGCAGCTCGTTGTAGCGGGGATCGTCGAATGGAATCTCGGTGGTGACCGGGTATTCCATCGGCAGTTCGATGGCATCAAACGCCACCAGGCCTTCGACGATGCTGCGGGCATGGCCGGTCCGGCCCTTCTTGCGAAAATAGGCGACATGCGACGCCTGACGGATCAGTCGATCCGCCCTGACGCTCATCAGATCCTGGCTGCCGGGCCCAAGGCCGACCCCGTAAATGGTTCCCTGCTTCATTCGCTGCGATCCGCCATGGCATTGATGGCGGCCACCGTCACCGCACTGCCGCCGAGTCGCCCGCGCACGATGCAGCAGGGTACTGAGGCGCTCGCCCACAGGGCTTCCTTCGACTCGGCCGCGCCCACGAACCCCACCGGACAGCCGATGATGGCCGCCGGGCGCGGGCAATCCGGCGCGTCCAGCATGTTCAACAGGTGGAACAGGGCGGTCGGCGCATTGCCGATCGCCACCACCGCACCGTCCAAGTAAGGTCGCCAGAGTTCCACGGCCGCCGCCGAGCGGGTGTTGGCCATGTCGCGGGCCAGGCCGGGAACCCGCTCATCGTGCAGGGTGCAGAGTATGGCGTTGTCCGCCGGCAGGCGCTTGCGAGTAATGCCCTCGGATACCATGCGCGCGTCACACAGGATCGGCGCACCCTGCTCCAGCGCCTGCCGCGCCCGGTTCACCGCGTCGCCGCGGAAATGAATGTGTGACGCAAGTTCCACCAAACCGGCGGCATGGATCATGCGCACGGCCACCGGCTCTTCCTCCTCCGAGAAGCGCTCCAGCTCGGCCTCGCGCCGGATGATGGAAAAGGACTCTCGGTAGATGGCCGGTCCGTCTGTTTCATAGACGTGAGGCATCACGCTTCTTCTCCAGGTGTTCGATAACATCGGATTCAGTAAGGCCGGTGGCGACCGGCGTCCCATCGGCACGACCGCCGACGATCAGATCGAAGCGTCCGGATCGCCCTGTCAGGCATACGTCAGCCGGCTGTCGGCGGGCGCAGCCCTTGGCGCAGCCGGACACATGCACCGGGCCCTCGACCCGGCCACTCAGTCGTTCGGCTAACTCCAGGGCTAAGCCCAGCGTCTCCACACTCGCCTGCTGGCAGTGGGGGGCGCCCGGGCAAACATCCATGGACAAACGCGGATCCCGGTTATCGTCCAGCAGGCCGGCGACCGGTGCCGCTGCGGCGCCTTCAATCAGCAGGCGCCGCCATGGCATCACCCGTACGGCGCCACTCGATTCAGGGGCAAGCGAAGCGGGCGCGACCGCAGCACGCAACACCGATGCCGGTGCCCGTCCGAATGGGAGGCCGAATACGGCTCCCTTCTGGTGTCGCCCCAGTGCCAGCCTGGCGCCAGCCTTGGCAGGCGGTATCGATTCTGGAGCCCATGCCGGCAGCGGCGCCTGATGCCGGCGCATCCGCCCGGCTTCTCGTCCGCCACTCTCGACGAACCAGTGCGCCAGCCGCACCAGGTGCTCGACGGCAGCCGCGACCGAGTCCACGGGGGTGCCCAGAGCACGTCCATCGGCCCGGACTATTAGGCCGCCCGAAGATCGCGGCTGTAGGTCACCCGAAGCCCGCGGCTGCAAGGCGCCCGATGCCGAGCGCTCGATGCGGAAGTCGGCGGATACCTCGCCCAACACCGGCGCATCACCGGCATCGATGGCAATGCCCATCTTGACCGGCAGTTCCGGCATCTCGGCGAGGCGGGCCAGCAGCAAACGGGCCGCCTCATGGGTGGCGTCGCCTTCTTGCCAGTCCGGTGCCAGCAGCAGTTGGGGCCGGCGCTCGGCCTGCGGGTCCGGGTCGACCAGCCCCTGCTCGACGAGGAAGGCCATCAGCCCAGGCCAGGTGGCCTCGGACACGCCGCGCAACTGCAGATTGGCGCGACTGGTGAGTTCGATCAGGCCGCTACCGAAGGTCTCGGCCGCGTCACATAGCGCCAGCATCTGGCCCCGCGTGAGTCGCCCCAGGCGGGGACGCACGCGAACCAGCAGGCCATCGCCGGTCGGCATGGGCCGCCAGGCCCCGGGACACCAGCCCTTGATGCGAGGCTCGGCTGGCTTATCCATCTTATTTATCATGGGAGCCCGGTCTCCTTGGCCTCGTCGATCTGCAGCAGCAGATCCTGCAAGGCCGCCCCCTGTTCACCAGGGTCCTGCCACATCCCGCGCTGGGCGGCTTCCAGCAGCCGCTCGGCCATCTCCTCCAGCGCCGCCGGGTTATGCTCGCGCAGGAACTGCTGGTTGCGGCGATCCAGTACCAGCGCTTCGCTGACCTGGGCATACTGATAGTCGGCCACCAGATCGGTGGTGGCGTCATAGGCAAACAGGTAGTCCACTGTGGCGGCCATCTCGAAGGCGCCCTTGTAGCCGTGCTCGCGCATGGCCTCGATCCATTTGGGATTGAGCACCCGGGAACGGATCACGCGGACCAGTTCCTCCTTGAGGGTGCGAATCCGCGGATGCGCCGGGTTGGCGTGATCGGCGTGGTAGATGGTCGGCGCCTGCCCGGCGAGGGAACGGCTGGCGTTGGCCATGCCGCCCTGGAACTCGTAGTAGCTGTTCGAATCGAGGATATCGTGTTCGCGGTTGTCCTGGTTCTGCATCACCGCCTCCAGGCCCTCGAGCTGTCGTTCGAAGGCCCTGCGCGCGGCGATCCCGGATTCCGGGAATTGGCCGTAGGCGTAGGCCCCGGCCCCGAGATAGGCTTCCGCCAGGTCGTCCGCGGCGTCCCAGGAGCGGTTGTCGATGAGTCGGTTCAGGCCGGTGCCGTACTCGCCGGGCTTGCTGCCGAAGACCCGGTAGCCGGCCTCTCGGGCGGCCGCGTCGGGCGATAGCCCCTGGCGTTCGAGTTCCTGCCGGCGCTCCCGCACCGCCGCGCGAATGGTGTTGCCGTTGCCGGGCTCTTCGTACTCGGCGACCGCCTGCACCGCGGCATCGAACAGGCGGATGACATTGGGAAAGGCATCGCGAAAGAATCCGGACACTCGCAGGGTGACATCCACCCGCGGCCGTTGCAGCAGCATGGCGGGAATCACCTCGACATCGATCACCCGCTGCGAGCCGAGCGACCACACCGGCCGCACCCCCATCAGGGCGAAGGCCTGGGCGATGTCATCGCCGCCGGTGCGCATGGTCGCGGTGCCCCAGATCGACAGCCCCAGCCGGCGCGGGTAGTCACCGTTGTCCTGCAGGTAACGCTCGACGAACGCCTGTGCCGATTTCTCGCCCAGGGACCAGGCGGCGGGTGACGGAATCGAGCGATTGTCGACGCTGAAGAAGTTGCGCCCGGTAGGCAGGGTGTCCAGCCGGCCACGGCTGGGAGCGCCGCTCGGCCCGGGCGGCACGAAATAGCCCCCGAGCCCGTCCAGCAGCGACTGGATCTCCATCTCAGCACCACGCTGCATGGCGGCCCAGAGCCGTTCGCGGGCATAGCGACACAGCTCCGCGGTAGCCGGATAGTCACGCGCCAACCCGGCCAGACATTCCGGCTCCAGCACGTAGTCGGTCACCAGCCGATGGGCGAGCCGTTCCAGACGCTCACGGGTATCGGCGGCGCTGCGCCAGACGGCATCATCCAGCTCGCTCAGGGCCCGCGGCCTCGGGCCGGTCCAGGGTTCGGCCCCGGCTGTCAGGGGATCGAACTGCCCGCCCTCTTCCCGCAATCCCAGGTCGTCCGCCAGGTTATGCAACAGGCCGCGATGGGCCGGCCCCTCTCCGCGTGGCAGCCTGAGGATGGCGACCAGGGTCCCCGCCAGCTTGTCCGGCGGCGGCAAGGTGCCCAGCACGTGCAAGCCATGGCGGATCTGGGCTTCCTTGATATCGCACAGATAGGTGTCCAGCTCGTTGAGCAGGCGCTCGTCATCCGTGCCATCCATCGTCTGCGCCAGCTCCTGGTCGATACCGGTGCGGCGCAGATGCTCCAGAATCCGCTCGCGTAACAACGCCTCACGCCGCGGGTCCATGCCCAGGGCCTGGTAATACTCGTCGGTCAGGGCTTCCAGTTCCGCCATGGCACCGTAGAGCTCGGCACGGGCCAGCGGTGGCATCAGGTGATCGATGATCACGGCCTGGCTGCGGCGCTTGGCCTGGGCGCCTTCGCCCGGGTCGTTGACGATGAACGGATAGAAATGCGGCACCGACCCCAGGGCGATATCCGGCCAGCACTCGGCGCTCAGTGCCGTGCTCTTGCCCGGCAGCCATTCCAGATTGCCGTGCTTGCCGACGTGAACCACCGCGTCCACCCGGTAGTGATCGCGCAGCCACAGATAGAACGCCAGGTAGCTGTGGGGCGGCACCAGTTCGGTATCGTGATAGGTCTGCGTCGGGTCGTCACTGAAGTCCCGCTCCGGTTGAATCCCGACGAAGGTCTCCCCCAGGCGAACCCCGGCGATCATCAGCCGGCCCTGGCGGCACTTGGGATCGTCCGACGGCGCTCCCCAGCGCCTGCATACCGCTTCTTGAAGTGCTTCCGGCAGCGTCTGGAACCACGCCAGGTAGTCGTCGAGCCCGATGCTCTGCCAGCAGCCGCGTTGGTCCAGGGCACGCCTATCGTTGGTGACGGCGCCCTGCAACAGCCGGATCAGGGCATCGCCGTCGTCCGGCACGTCGCTCAGCGGATAGCCCGCCGCGGCCAGCGCCCGCAGGATGCGAACCGTCGAGGCCGGCGTATCCAGGCCGACGCCGTTGCCGATGCGGCCATCGCGATTGGGATAATTGGCCAGCACCAGCGCCACGCGCTTGGCGGCATTGGGCGTCTGACGTAAACGACAGAAGCGCCGCGCCAGTTTGGCGACGAAAGCGGCGCGCTCGGGATGCAGGGCGTGGCGGGTCACCGATAGCTGGCAGCGCTCGCTGTAGTGGGCCTCCGTCTTGAAGCCCACCGCCCGCGTGATGACGCGGCCATCCATCTCCGGCAGCACCACCTGCATGGCCACGTCGCGGCTATGCAGGCCGGCCGCCTTGGCTTGCCAGTCTTCCTCGGTGCTGCTCGCCAAGATTGCTTGCAGGACCACCGGCCGCCCGACGAAGAGGCTGTCGGGGACGTCGAGGGCGTCCATGTCGTCCGGGTTGCGGTTGACGGAAAAACCGGTGGTGTTGACCACCAGCATGGCGCCCGTCTGCTCGATCAGATGATTGACGAAGGCGAGGCAGGCTTCCTCCTTCAGCGACGCCACGGCCACCGCCAGCGGCTCGAGCCCCTGCTCCCGCAGCGCCTCGATCAGGCCGTCCAGCACGGCGGTATTGGCGCCTTGCAGGTGACTGCGGTAGAACAACAGCAGACATACCGGGCGCTCGGGGACCTGGGGGATGGAGGAAGTGGTGGAGAGAGGCGAGTAGAGCAGCGCCGCGGGGATCGCCTTGGGTTCCTGCCAGTCCAGCACCGATCCCCGACACTCGGCGGCGACAAAGCGCAGCAACTGCTCGGCATTGTCCACACCGCCCTCTCTCAGGTAGCGCCACACTCGGTGGGCCGACTCGAAAGGCACGTTGGACTCGTCCAGCAAGGCGTCGTCCGGTGCATCGCAACCCGGTACCAGGATCAGCTGGCGCCCCTGGCCGGCAGCGGCCCAGGCCAGCAGACGTTCGTGGCCGTAGCGCCAGTAGGCGCTGCCGCCCATCAGCGAGACGATCACCAGACGCGCCTCTTCCAGCACACGATCCTCGTAGAGATCGTAGGCGGCGGGCTTGACCAGGTTCATCCAGTTCGCGAGCCGTACCGTGGGGCAATCGTCGCCGATCGTCGAGACCAGCCGATCGACCGCCTGTGCCAGGGCCGACAAGCTGCTGTCGGCGGCTGACAGGATGACGATCTCGGCAGGGCTCTGCTGCAGGTCGACGATGCCCTCATCATCGACGAAGCCCCCGGGCTTGGCGGCGAAAAGGTGCATCAGGGGGTCGTCGCGATCTCGGCGCTCGCCAGGGCCGCGTGCAGGTGATGGCCCTTCAGCGCCTTGCCGATGATGACAAGCTGGGTGCGGCGTGGCTCGTCCTGCCCCCAGAGCCGGTCGAAATAGCCGTCCAGGCGCTCCCCCACGGCCTGGATCACCCGGCGCATGGGCTTGCCCGGAATGGCCGCGAAGCCCTTGGCCCGATAGATCTCGTGGGTTTTCAGCAGTTGCTGGAGCCTGTCCGCCAGGACATCGCCATCGACTTCCCCCAGCCGGATCACGCAGGAATCGAAATGATCGTGGGCGTGGTCGTGATGCGCCCCCTCGGCATGATGGCGATCATGGTGGTTCTCGATGCGGTCGATGCTTTCCTCGCTCGCCGCACCGATGCCCATCAGGGCTTCCAGGTGGGCCGTATCCGTGGCCCGAGTCTGGTTGATAAAAAAGCTCTGGTCGATAAACAGGGTTTTCACGGATTCCGGCACCCGCTGGGCCACCAGTGCTTCCACCCGCGCCTTGTCGGCCGGCTCAAGCAGGTCGGTCTTGCTGACCAGCACCAGGTCGGCCGCGCTCAGTTGGTCGTCCAGCAATTCACGCAGGCTGGGATCGTGGTCCAGGCTCTCGTCGGCCCGGCGCTGGGTCTCCACCTTATCGACATCGCTCGCATAACGGCCAGCGGCGACGGCCGGCCCGTCGACCACGGTGATGATGGCATCGACGGTGCAATGCTGGCGCACCTCCGGCCAGTTGAACGCCTGGACCAGTGGCTTGGGCAGGGCCAGGCCGCTGGTTTCGATCAGGATGTGGTCGATATCGTCGCGGCGCGCCACCAGCTTCTTCATCACCGGCAGGAATTCCTCTTCCACCGTGCAGCAGATGCAGCCGTTCGCCAGCTCGTAGATGCCGCTCTCGGCTTCCACGGCGGAGTCGTCTTCACACCCCAAGGCGCAGCCGCGCAGCAGACTGGAATCGATATCCTGTTCGCCGAATTCGTTGACGATGACGGCGATGCGCTTGCCGGTGACCTGGCGCAGAATACTGGCCAGCAGCGTGGTCTTGCCGCTGCCCAGGAAACCGGTCACCACCGTGGCGGGGATCTTGTTCAGTCGCATCCGTGGGATTCCTCAGTCTCGATGGTCTGCCCCGGGCCCTGCTCGAACAGGCGGGCCACGGCGGCGGGATTGTCAGGGAAGAACAGGTGCAGGTAGGTCGCCGTCAGCCGTCGCTGGCGATAGATGGCCTCCCCCGGCGCGGGATGGCGCTGGCGCCGGCCGTGGGCGATCGGCTCAGGGGTGCCCTCCGCCACCGAGCGGTGATGGGCATGGCCCCGGATCGGTCCCTCCGGCAGATCGGCGGTCTGCATCCCCTGGCACCCCCGACGCCCGCGCATGGCGCCATGCCCGGGCAACAGGCCCAGCATGGTGTGGGTCCGGTCGTCGTAGTCCGTCAGGGTTTCCAGGCAATAGAGCATGCCGCCGCATTCGGCGAGGATGGGCTTGTCCGTGGCAAAGAAGCGGCGGATGTCCTCCCGCATGGATTCATTCGCCGCCAACGGCGTGGCGTGGAGCTCGGGATAGCCGCCGGGAAGCCAGAGGGCATCGCAGGGCGGCAGGCATTCATCCGTCAACGGTGAGAAACAACGCAGTGTCGCCCCCATCCGCTCCAGCAGGTCCAGGTTGGCCTGATAGATGAAGCTGAACGCCGCATCCCGCGCCACGGCGATGGTATGGCCGTGAAGGATGGTCCGGCCGTGAAGCGAAGGTAATGGCTCCATCGCTCCCCCCGGCGCCGCCGCGAAAGTGACCGGCGGCAATTGCAGGAGTGCCTCCGCCAGCCCCTCGGCCAGCAGCGCCTTGGCACCGGCCTCGAAGCGGCTTTCCAGGTCCTCGCGGATCTCCTCGGCCTGGACCAGCCCCAGGTGCCGTTCGGGCAGGGCCAGGTTGGCATTGCGCTCCACTGCCGCCAGCAGAGGAATGGCGGGCGGCAGCGCCGCGTCGATCAGTTCCCGGTGGCGCGGCGAACCGCAGGCGTTGGCGATCAGCCCGGCGATGCGGATATCGTCACGGAAGCCCACCAGGCCGGCCACCAGCGCCGCCGCGGTCTGGGCCATCCCTTTCACATCCATGACGATGACCATCGGCAAGTCGAACAAGGCCGCGAGATCGGCGCTGGACGGTTCACCATCGAACAGGCCCATGGCGCCTTCCACCAGGATGAGGTCCGCATTGAGCGCGGCCTCGTACAGGCGTTGGCGGCAATAGGCCTCGCCGGCCATCCACAGGTCGAGCTGATCGACCGGCTGGCCCGAGGCCTGGGCCAGCACCAGGGGATCCAGGTAATCCGGACCGGTCTTGAAGACCCGTACCACCTTGCCCTGGTTGCGCAGTATCCGGGCCAATGCCGCTGTCACCGTGGTCTTGCCCTGCCCCGATGCCGGCGCAGCGATAAAGACCGCGGGACAGGTCGCCGCATCGCCACGCCCCCTGTCTCGGCTAGAGTCATGCGCGGTCATGTGGCCTCCAGGCTGCACTCTAGGCTGGGCAGGGGCCGGTACAGCGCACCCAGTTGCTCGGCGATGAGGGCCCCCCGCCCCAGCTTGACGGCGGACTGTTCGGTATCCACGACGACACAGTCACCGAGTGACGGCAGACCGGCCATGGACTGCCGGGTGCGACCATCGGTGATGAGGTAGGTCCGGACATGCAGGCCGGCTTCCCGTCGCCGCCATTGGCGAATCAGACGCGCCGCTCGAAGGACGGCTTCGCGGATCGGTGTTCCACCGCCACCATCCGCGGCATCGAGCCGGCTGAGCATGTCCTTGGGCGCGCGTCGCCGTGGCAGGATCGACGTGATGCCGTCATTGCCGAAGCCCAGGACCACGATCTGCTCCCGGGCGGCGTAGGCCTGGCGCGCCAGATGGTCGACCAGGCCCTTGGCCCGGCCCAACAGACGTTGGCCCAGGGTGGAAGCGGAGGTATCCAGCAGGATGAAATGCAATACCGGCTGCCCGGTGCGGGCCTTGCGATAGCGCAGTTGTTGCCAGGGCCAGTGCCCCCGGTTGGCAATCAGGGTGCCGAACCAGTCCGGCCGGTCCGCCTCGGCATGCGCCCGGCGCTGCCCCGGTTGGTGCCCCCTGCGCATGCGCGAGGACGGCGCCGAGGCCGGGTGTTTCGCTCGTGTTCTAGCGGAAAACTCCGGCAAATCCGCTTCCTGCACGCTCACGCTTTTCTGTGCCACCGGCGGCATGGCGCCCCACTGCCCCTGCGCTTGCGAGGCACCGGCGTGGTCGCCGCTGGCGGATGGAGCCTCCCTGTCGACGCCAGAGTCCCCTTTCCCAGGGGGAGGACGAGGCGTTCCGGGCGGCGTGGGGGGTGTCGTATGTTGAGTCGTACGGCGATGGGCCAGGACCCACGGCTCGACAGTATCCAGGTCCTCCTGGCTCACCGTGTGTGAGCCTCGCCAGGCGGCATGCGCCTGCGCGGCTCGATGCCAGGTCACATCCGCCCGCAGGCCTTCGACACCAGCGGCCTCGCAACGCACCGCGATATGTTCGTAGATCCAGGGCTCAGTGGCGATCTCGGCCAGCGCCTGCTGCGCTCGCCGGATTCGCTGGGTCAGCGACGCCTGGGTAGCCTCATGGCGCGCGACATAGGATTCGGGATCGCGGTCGAAAGTCTCTCTCTCCCGCACGATGGCAATCCGTTCCCGGACGCTCACCACCGCTTCCTGCTCGAGACACAGGCCGAAACGGTCGAGCAATTGGGGGCGCAGTTCCCCCTCATCCGGATTCATGGTGCCAATCAGGCTAAAGCGCGCGGGATGAGTATGACTGATGCCGTCGCGCTCGATGATATTGATACCGCTCGCCGCCACATCGAGCAGCAGGTCCACCAGGGTGTCCGGCAGCAGGTTGACCTCGTCGACGTACAGCACGCCGCGATCTGCCTTGGCCAACAAGCCCTCGTGGAAGGTCGCCTCGCGTTCGGACAGCACCCGTTGAAGGTCCAGGCTGCCGGTCAAGCGATCCTCACTGGCACCCAGCGGCAGGGTGACGAACGGCGGCCGCCCCCCCTCGGCGTCATCGGGAAGGATCGCCGCCAGCGCCCGCGCCAGGGTGGATTTTGCGCTACCCCGTGGACCGCTGATCAGCACGCCGCCCACCCGGGGATTGATGACGTTGAGCAGCAACGCGGTCTTGAGTGCATCCTGGCCGACGACGGCGGCAAAGGGGAACTCAGCCGGGGACTGCATCATGACCACCGGTAAGACGCTTTAGAGCGATGGCACACAGCAGTCCGGCCAGCAGCCAGAAGGCCAGATTGGTGAGACCGGATGCCCAGATGAACTCATGGTGCAGTTCGCTCAGCGCAACCACTGCCTGGGGATCCGGATTGGAGAACAGCGGGCCTTCATGGGCAGGCACCCAGGCATAGGGCACCAATAACAGCGGCAGCCCGAGCCCGCGTTTCCAGCCTCGCGCCAGGATCAGCAGACCCAGGCCGGCCGCGGCCATGGCAACGGTGGCGAGCCACCACAGCTGGCGCGACTCGAGAGCGGCGGCCGCTGCCCCGGGGATTTCGGGCGGCAGGCCGAGGGACGGCGCCACGAAAACCACGAGATAGCACAAGCCCCCCACCAGCAGGCCACGACCTGCGGTCAGTGCCAGCCGGCCGCGTTCGCGGAGCTGGTTCATGATCACCAGGAGAATGGCGGTAAAGCCGATCCCAGCGAAAATGTTGGAAACGGCCGTATAGAACAGACGCTCGGCGCCATCGGCCGGCGCCCAGGCCTCCTCGTCATGATGATGGCCGGCCTGGCCAGCGTGGTCATGAGCGTGATGGCCTTCAGCTGAGGCATGAGGGTCGTCGCTGACTTCATACTGTTCAGCGGCGAGAAGAATCGGGGTGACACCAACGGCCTGCATAGCCGTCAGCGTCAGTCCAAGGACAACGCCAATCAGGCAGGCGCACAGCACCAGCGAACGGAACATCGGCTTTCCTCCGAAACTGCCTCAGTGGCAGGGAAATACGATGGCATGCCGGGTATCGTGCGCCGCGTTATGCGCTGCGTTCATCGGCAGGAAACCGACGGCATAGAGGATGAGCGCTCCGAAGAGCACGACAGCCCCCTGCTGGCAGGCAGATGACACTTTGGAAGCGGAACGGAAAGTCCGTTGGGAGGAAGATACGGGAGTCGCAGACATGTTGGATCCTCGGTGCCCACCGCACCGTCATTGGATGGAACGAAATGACAGGCCGGTCTCCGGGCTCAAAGAGGACGCATTCAGCAGAATCACGCCATCGCCTGCACCTTCCCGGCATATGCCAGTGGTCTTCGCAGGCTGCTCTTGTATTACCGTTGCGGGGGCAGCGATGGGATTGGCTGAAAAGCCGCACCATACTTCCCGATTATCCCCTTGAAGCAGGGGCACCTGTCTCTTGCAGCCTGTCTGACTTGACCGATCGTCGCGAGAAATACGGATTTCGAGACAAGTTTATCGATCCGATGAGGCGAATAGCTCGCTATTTAACAAATCGGATCGAATGAAATTGGCCGAAAGCCCGGGTTTCGCAGCAGATCAGCGTTAAGTCAAGCAGGCTGATGGCGCCATCCTAAAGCAATTGCTGCGAAAGGCGCAATCTGTGGGCGTGTATCCCTCAAGCCCACCATTGCCTTCCGTGATGGTGCCTTTCACCCCAAGAGAGCAGGAACACGGCCCTGTTGGAGCTGCTTTAGCTGCGATTGATAGGTGGGAGTGGCGATGAGTGGCCGCACTGGGGGTGTGCATGCACCCTAATGACGTATAGACGCCTCCTGTGTGGCAAAAGGCCGGGGCATGCCCCGGCCTGACACTCATTTTGCGACGCCGATGCCGTATTCCTCGCCGGCATCCAGCAGCCAGCGATAGCAGTAGTCGGCGAAGCTGCGCCGGATCACCAGTTCCCAGCGGTCCTCGCTGGGGCGGCGCACGATGGCCGTGGCCTTGGCGAAGACCGTGGTCACGCCCTTGCCGACCGGGAAGTGGCTGGGGTGGACGTCATAGATCACCGACTTCATCAGCACTTCGCGGGCCTTCTCGCCGGATAGCTCCAGTACGGTCTGGCCGCCGCCGA